>NZ_CP150886.1:2118490-2421132 GCF_038050375.1 Okeanomitos corallinicola TIOX110
TTATATTGTATATGTTTGGAAAATAAAAAGCCTAACCTTAGAGTAAAAAAATCACTACTCTATGCTTAAAACTAAGTGTTGGGCAAACTGCGAGCTATCACTGAGGCTCAGGGTAAATAAACTAAAAAGATGGCTTTAATACTTTTTTAACTACAGTACAGTTACACAGTGACTTAATACTTATCTACTCAGTTCTGCTCACTCAATTTAAACACAAATAAGCAAAGCGTAACAAAGCGGAGTTTTCAATTATCATGGCTGAATATACATTAGAAGAACAGGCACACATAGCCTTAGTTCAAGCATTTTTTGAATCGCAAAAAAATGGTAACATCTTAAGTCAAGCAGAAGACTTTTTTGCAGAAGAGAGCAGATATATATTCATTCGTGGTGGAGAAGAAAGACTAGGTAGAGGAGACGAAACAGGCCCAGAAAGTTTACTCACAACCACACCAACAGACTATTCTGAATCCGTAGGGGGTTTACCTTTAAAAACACTAAACTTTATTACCTCCGATCCTGCCAATGGCATCTTTAACCTGTCTGATGTCAAAGTCGTTCCTCGGATTGGAGGTTTTACCTCAGAAACAAATCAACTAGATACCAATGCCTACAATGAATTATCCTTTGCCCATGAACGACATGATTTGATACCCTTTAGCGATAACTTTGTCGGACCAGATGGAGTAGTGAATTTTTACGAAGACTTTTTCAATAATTTTGAAATTGTTAAATTCATTACTAGTACAGAAGAATTTGCCCAGGAGAGAAACAGACCATCACCCCTACCCTACGGAATTATTGCCAATGATGATAATTTGGCAGTATATGGGGAATTTGAATTCCGTAATAAGTTTACTGGTAATACAGCTAAAGCCCTTTTCCGTATAGATATTGAGTTTGAAGATGGTTCAGAGGGGAAAATCAAAACCTATCATTTTTGGACTGATACTCACACCCTAGCAGCAGCAATGCGGGTAGGAGGATCATGGAGAGGGCAATATGGACTAAGTGTCGGACCATTAATTCAAACAGGATCCAATGTAGAAGATTTTCGTTTTCCCACAGTTTCCGAATTAGATCCTAACAAATATGTTGAAAATCCCTTATTTGGTCGTCACTATGACCCCAAGGGTTATTTAGTAGATGAAAATGGCAACGGACTAAATAACAATCCCTTTCAAGTTGGCAAAATAGAAGAGCGTCTATTTTTGCCTTTGTATGTTCAATGGGGAACAGGTGAAGGTGATTACCTCAGTGGTTTTACAGACACCAGTAAATACTACGATCCAGAATATCCCCACGATCAACTTTATGGGTTACAAGGTGATGATACGTTGATCGGTTTGATTGGTGACGATGAACTTTACGGGGGTAGCGGTAATGATTTTTTAGATGGTGGTGCAGGTCAAGATCGGATCTATGGTCATACTGGCATCAATACCCTAACAGGTGGTGCAGACGCTGATATTTTCGTTCTGGAAAACCTCTTTGATCTCACCTCAGAAGCCACAACATCCACAATTACAGACTTTTCCATTGTTGAGGGAGACAAAATTGGTCTGGGAGGAACATTCACCTTTGACCAATTAACCATAGTTGATGGGGTAAATGGTGCAGAAATTAGCCTTATAGGTTCAGGTTTACCAACTTTAGCTATTCTAGAAAACATCACTGCGGCAGAACTCACTGCCGATCAATTTACAGAAATAAGACCAGATTATCAAATTGGTGTTACAGAACCTGATGATGTCATTGGTGATGCTGACACCAACGAATCTCTAGTCCTTGGGTTCTTCCAGTCCTTCTTTACCGGAGATGTATTCCGCTATACCAGAGATAACTTTACAGAAGATGCCCGTTATGTAGTGATACAAGGGGAAAATAACAACTACACCGGTGATGATGCCTTCTCTGGGGAACGCTACCGCATTACACCAACAACTAAAGAATGGACTGGTTTTGAGGGCGCACAAGGGTTTATTTTTAACCTGTTCCAAGTAGTAGATATTCTGGGAACACGCTGGCCAGACCAACCCCCTGTCACCAATTTCTACATAGAAAAATTTGTCACCGACTCCGCAGATCCAGATAATATTGCCATCTTTGGACGGTTTTTGTACAGAAATAATAGTACAGCCAATATTACGGACGGACCTTTTGCTTACAATATTCAAGTTAAACACGTTCTGGATGAAGAAACAGGGGAATTAGTTCCCAAAATTGACTTGATCAGTTTCTTTGAAGATTTCTACATCTTTGGTTATAGTTCCCGTATGGGTGGGTCTTGGACAAGAAATTACAATGGTGAGTTAACTAATATTTCTTGGGGAACTAATACCGGGGAAACCTTTGAAGGTAGTGATATTGACGATATCATTTATGGTTATCAGCAAAATGACACCCTCTCCGGTGGTATTGGCAATGACACCCTCTCCGGTGGAGAAGGGGATGATGAAATCGCCGGTGGTTTAGGCAATGATGAACTTTGGGGTAATCAAGGTAATGACCTGTTTATATTCACCACAGGACAAGGAACAGACACCATCTATGATTTTGTAGTCGGACAAGACCAAATCAGTCTCTTAGATGATCTGACATTTGATCAGTTGACCCTAACAGCAATAGAAGGTGATTTAGAAGTCAAAGTTACCAACACCCAAGAAGTCCTAGCTATCCTCACAGGAGTAGAAAGTTTAACCTCAGCTGATGTGATAGCTCAATCTGAAGACCTAGTATTTGGTACACCAGGAAATGATGATCTCTTTGCACCCATAGACCTAGATGGTAGGCGGGACATAGTATTTGTTGGTGCTGGAGATGACAAGGTTGATGTCAGTTTATCTACTGTCGGACGCAACAGAATCTTCGGTGGTAGTGGTGTAGATACCATTTATGTCAGCACTAATGATCGAGTCTTTGGTGGTTCAGGGGATGATGAATTTGAAGCTACCGATGGCCAAGGTGGAAATAGAATGTCCGGTGGTGCAGGAGATGATATTTTCTTCCTGGGTTACGGAGATAGAGCTTTAGGTGGTGAAGGTAACGACGAGTTTTATGTCGGTACAGGTGGAAATAACCTCATTGCCGGTGGTGTGGGTGCGGATCAGTTCTGGTTGGTCAATGCTGAGTTACCAGATGCTGCTAATACCATTCTTGACCTGGAATTAGGTATGGATACCATTGGTATTGGTGGTTATGTCCAAGCTGATCTCAGTTTTGGTACAGATGGTTTAGGTAATGCTACTCTGGCTGTCCAAGGTACTAATGTGGCCAGTTTTATCGGTATTACTCAAGCTCAGTTAGAAACCGCTAACTTTGCGTTTATGTAGTCTGTAAAAGATGAACTTTAGCCTCTCTCCTTCTTGGGGAGAGGTTGACAAAGCTTGCTTTTTTGTTGATATTTCAGGATATAAAAGCCTATATCCGCATCGGCTCAGAATTGAAGAGAAGTTCATCTACTGCCCAGCAAAAAATTATAATTAGCCTTCAAGTTTTGCAACAAATTATTAAATTAAATCTTAAGTGATCAAGTTATTCAATAAAGTAGAAGACTAATCTAAGATACACTAGATTACGTATAATACCGGGTTGTTATTTACTAAGTATTTAATAAAAAACGGACAGTTTAATAGGAGTATTTGCATGACTTTATCAGCAATAGAACAGGCTAACTTAGCCGTAGTACAAGGATATTTTAGCTCTTTTGTAGATGGCACACTTTTTACCTATCTGGAAAATAATTTCCAGCCAGATATTGAATATGTAATTCTAAATCGTACCAGTGGAATACTTAACAACCCAGCAGATTATTCTGATGATAAATTTACCCACGAAAGACAGTTTGCAGCACCTCATTCTGGTGTAGCAAATAGTATCCCCGCAGTTCAAGCCTATTTTAGCGAGTTACTGAGAGAAGTCGAAGTTAGAGAATTTAACACCAGAAAATTCGTTGTTGATGGTAATAACGTTACGGTCTTTGGTGATTTTTTCTTTGTCGGCAGAGACACAGGTAATCAAGCAGAGGTAATACCACTAGCAGTGGATATTGAAGTTAGTGATTCTGATCCTGATCCTAACGTTTATGTACCAAAGTTTCAAAATTATCTCTTCTTTGAAGATACTTTTAGCTTTTCATCAATATCACGTCAAGGAGTTAGTTGGCGCAGATATTGGGATGGAGAATGGCAAAATATCTTCTTTGGATTAACTGACAGTGAAACTATCACAGGAAATGAAACAGAAAGTAATATTATCTATGGTTATCAAGGTAATGATACTCTGACTAGTGGTACTAATCATGATATCATTTGGGGTGGTAGTGGTGATGATATCATTAATGGTGGTGAAGGCAATGATACCCTTTATGGCAACACAGGCAATGATACCTTAACAGGTGGTGATGGTGCGGATAACTTTGGTATTGGTTTAGATCAAGGGTTTAATACTATTACTGACTTTGTGCAAGGTACAGATTTTCTAGGATTAATAGGTACTTTAACCTTTGCTGATGTCAGTTTTAGTATTGTTGGCAGTGACTTACAAATTAGTACCAATAGTACATCTCTAGCTATCTTAAATGGTGCCAGTGGTTTAACCTTAACTGCGGCAGACTTCCAAGAAATTCCTAATACTGACAGAACCCCCATTCCTGAACCTGAAGTTCCTGGAGATTCTATAGCAGATGAAGCTATCAATCTTGATGTAGTGCAAGGATTTTTCAATTCCTTTTCAGGTGATATCAACACACTTTTTGACTACATTGACACAAACTTTGATGAAGATATTCGTTATACATTTATTACTCCCACTTTAGGAGCTAATAACCCTTCTGATTATGCTGATGATAAGTTTGCTCATGAACTTCAAGTTTTACTTCCTTTTATAGGACTAAAAATCGGTAAAGAGCAAGTTAAAGAATCTTTAGCAGACTTATTCAGTGAATTTGAAGTTGAAGAGTTTGTTGTTGATAAATACGTAGTTGAAGATAATAGTATTGCCGTTCATGGTGGACTATCCCTGATCAATAAAGAAACAGGTAACAAAGCTGCATTACAAGCAGATAATATAGAGCAGTTGTTACCTTTTACTGTTGATATTCGCCTAGAAAACGGTCAAATTGCCGAATATAAGTTTTACGTAGATTCCTATGCTCTAGCTGCTGCTGCTCGTCAAGGTGGTGCATGGCGACGTATCTGGGATGGCGAATGGACAACCATGGTATTCGGAACTAAAGAAGGTGACAATCTGATCGGCATCCAGGATGAAAAGAATGTCCTGTTTGGTTACCAAAATGATGATCATGTCATGGGAGGTCATGAAGATGATGTTATCTATGGTGGTAGTGGTAATGACACTATCAACGGTGGTTTAGGTAATGACAACCTCTACGGTAATGAAGATAGTGATACCTTTGTCTTAACCACAGGACAAGGAACAGACACCATCTATGATTTTGTAGTCGGACAAGATCAAATCAGCCTATTAGATGACCTATCCTTTGATCAATTAACTCTAACAGCAATAGAAGGTGATTTAGAAGTCAAAGTTACCAATACCCAAGAAGTCCTAGCTATCCTCACAGGAGTAGAAAGTTTAACCTCAGCTGATGTGATAGCTCAATCTGAAGACCTAGTATTTGGTACACCAGGAAATGATGATCTCTTTGCACCCATAGACCTAGATGGTAGGCGGGACATAGTATTTGTTGGTGCTGGAGATGACAAGGTTGATGTCAGTTTATCTACTGTCGGACGCAACAGAATCTTCGGTGGTAGTGGTGTAGATACCATTTATGTCAGCACTAATGATCGAGTCTTTGGTGGTTCAGGGGATGATGAATTTGAAGCTACCGATGGCCAAGGTGGAAATAGAATGTCCGGTGGTGCAGGAGATGATATTTTCTTCCTGGGTTACGGAGATAGAGCTTTAGGTGGTGAAGGTAACGACGAGTTTTATGTCGGTACAGGTGGAAATAACCTCATTGCCGGTGGTGTGGGTGCGGATCAGTTCTGGTTGGTCAATGCTGAGTTACCAGATGCTGCTAATACCATTCTTGACCTGGAATTAGGTATGGATACCATTGGTATTGGTGGTTATGTCCAAGCTGATCTCAGTTTTGGTACAGATGGTTTAGGTAATGCTACTCTGGCTGTCCAAGGTACTAATGTGGCCAGCTTTATGGGTATTACTCAAGCTCAGTTAGAAACCGCTAACTTTGCGTTTATGTAATCTTTTTGTAAATTCATAATTTTTAGGGTGCGTTAGTGAAATTTAACGCACCATTTTTATGGGCTGCATCAGAATGTCCAAGATGTTATTTTGAAAAGGAAGGATAATTTAACAGTCAGAATAATCTAACGCAGATGCACACAGATAGACGCAGATAAATTTGGATAATTAAAAATTAAAATATGATACTTTCAAACTACATCCTGTAAATTCTCCAATCCTGGTTATCCTGATTCAGACAAAAGATAAATATATAATATATTAAAATTAATCTCAGCAATCTTGACTATTAAGGATATGATCATTTGGCAACCAGGACAAGAAATCAACAACGGTAGATTTATCATTCAAGGTGAGGCTTTAGGTATTGGTGGTTTTGGTATTACCTACAAAGCATTAGAACCCAGCACTGGTAAATTATACGCTATCAAAACCCTCAACTCAACCATGCAACGAAGGGAAGATTTTACAGAACAACAGGTTAAGTTTATTAACGAAGCATTGACAATTAAAGGTTTTGATCATAGACACATTCTCAAAGTTTATGAAGTCATCCAAGAAGGTCAACTTTTTGGGGTGGTGATGGAATTTATTGATGGGGTGACTTTATTTAACTATGTCCAAAAAAACGGACAATTATCAGAACAAGAAGCATTATTATATATAAATCAAATTGGTCAAGCGTTGGAGTATATTCATAAAAAAAGACAGTTACACCGAGATATTAAACCATCAAATATTCTGTTACGAGAAAATCAACAAGAAGCGGTTTTAATAGACTTTGGTTTAACTCGCAGTCTTGCTACTAAAAGCATGACAAACTCCCTCACAGAAGGTTATGCACCTATTGAACAATATAGAAGAAAGGGTAATTTTGGTTCTCACAGTGATGTTTATGCTTTAGCTGCAACTTTATATTATCTCTTAACTGCTGATGGATTGAAAAAAGAGGGAGAAATTTGTCCAGTACCAGCAACAAACCGGAAATATGAAGATGAACCTTTACCAGAACCTAAACATTATAATTCTCGCATTAGTCAGAGGGTGAATGATGCTATTTTGCAGGGAATGGAAATAGAACCGGAACAACGTACTGCAACGGTTTTTAAGTTTCGGGAAAATTTGGGTTTGGTTGTTCAACCTGTAACACCACCTATTCCTACACCTCAACCACAACAACAACAAAATATTTCTACACCTCCACCACCTCCACCTCAAACTGTGCGTTTACCGCAACCTGAAAATTCTTCTTCTTTTGTATCTAAGATGAAGGAAATTTTCATTCCTCAAGGATGTACAGGATGGTAATTTTTAGATGGTTTAAATAATGCAAAAACCATCATCAATAACATCCTCAAAAAATCCCCAACTTCCCAACAAAAAATCATTCAATAACATCCTGAAAATTCTCAGTAATTTTATATTATATAAACCTTTTAAAAATGCTGTCTTACCCAATTTCTAAACTCTTTAATTGTCCCATTTCTACCGATAATTTTACTTTTTTCTAAATATTCAGGAATAACTTCTATTAATGGTAAATTAGGAAAATTTAAACTTGACTGAGATTCGATATAACGATCATTTTCTAATATATTAATATTCAACTTACCATTTTCAAAACGCCAGACTTCAGGAACTTTTAACCCTTGATATATATTCAAATGAGTGCGAGAAGTAATATCAATTTCTAAGGCTAAATCTGGTGGCGGATCAATAGTTAAGTCTATTCGTTTTTTACCCCTAATTAAAGGTTCATTTTTGATATAAAAACATTGTTCTGGTTCGATACCTTGCGCTATAAATTGATTTTTAAATGTGGTAGAACCTAAACATCTAAATTCAATATCTAATTCCTCTAATAATGCTTTAAATAAATCACTAATAATTTCTTTATTATCTTCATGTTCTGGTAATGGAGTCATAATTTCTAAGATTCCTTGATCATAAGCAATTCGCGCAGCACGATGTTCTCCTAATTCTTCGAGAATGGTTTCTAATTCTACCCAAGTGACATTTTTTAATATTACTGTTTGTCCTGGAGGTACATGAATACGCTTTAATTCTAATAACATTATCTTGAGTCCTAATAATGTTTAGTACATTTAATATAATATCATTTTTGTATATTATTTACAAAGTTTTTCGACTACTAATAAATATACCTCTTGGTTTTTCGGTTTTCGGAATATCCATAACCAGGGAATAAATTCCCTGTCTCAAAGCTAAAGTCGGTTTTAACCGACTCTTATTCTGGTTGAATTTCCAAATCACAATAACATCCTGCAAATCCTCAAATCCTGGACATCCTGATTCAGACAAATAAAATCCCCAACTCCCAAAAAACAATCATTCAATCACATCCTGAAAATCCTCCCATCCTGGATATCCTGATTCAGAAATTTTCCCCCAATTACACCAAGATCATGTATAATATTCAACATTCTATAAAAATTATCCAATATGCAATCTACTATCACCCTGACAATTACCACAGGTAAACTCTCAGGAAAACAATATATATTCGACAGTCGCACCACTTGTTTAATTGGTAGAAATGATGATTGTTATTTATCCATTCCCTGTGAGATTGACAGAAAAGTTTCCCGTTATCATTGTTTATTAGATATCAATCCCCCAGAAATAAAAATTAAAGATTTAGGCAGTTTAAACGGTACTTATCTTAATAATCAAAAAATTGGTAGTAGAGAACCTCACCACACAGCGGAAGAAGCCAAAAAATTAAACTTTCCTGAATATGATTTACAAAATCAAGATAAAATTACCATAGGTGATATTGTTTTCCAAGTTAATATTCAAATTCCCCAACCACAACCAGCTAATCAACCTCCTAATATTAAAACCCCTGATATTAAAACTCCTGGTTTTATCCAACCACCCCAACCAAAAACTAAAACAAAACTTTTTGATGTCATCCAAAATTTAATCAAATTAGCTATAGGTGGAAACAAGGAATTAAAAGTTTTACGCAATTATCAAATTATTCAATCTATTCGTAAAGGTGGTTTTGGTGAAGTTTATTTAGCGCAAAATTCCCAAACTGGTGCAAAAGTAGCATTAAAAGTCATGTTACCAGAAGTTGCCCAGGATGAAAATAATGTGAAGATGTTTCTCAGGGAAATTGATAATCTCAAAGCTTTAAATCATTTCCATGTTGTGAAATTATTAGATGCTGATTATGCAGAAAATATGTTTTTTCTGGTGATGGAATATTACGAAGCTGGAAATGTTGATGATTTAATGAAACAATTAGGGGGAAAATTACCTGTAGATATGGCGTTAGGAATTATTCTCCAAGTTTTAGATGGTTTAATTTACACCCATAATGTAGAAATTCCCTATGTAAAATTAGCTGATGGTGGTTATAAATCAGGTAAAGGTTTAGTTCACCGGGATTTAAAACCTCATAATATTTTTCTCTGTAATATTAATGGTAAATTAACTGCAAAAATTGGTGATTATGGTTTAGCGAAATCTTTTGATTTAGCTGGTTTAACTGGACAAACTTTAACAAAAACTATCGGAGGTACACCTGGTTTTATTCCCCGTCAACAGGTATTAAAATATAGAAAATCTCAACCCGCTGTTGATGTTTGGGCAAGTGCAGCTTGTTTATATAATATGTTAACGGGATATGTTCCCCGCAATTTTACTGGTGATACGTTTATGGATATTTTAGAAAATGACCCTGTACCCATTTTAGAACGTAATGCTAATATTCCTCAAAAGTTAGCCGAGGTGATAGATTTAGCTTTAATTGAAAAACCACAGATTTATTTTCAAAATGCTACACAGTTAAAGCAAGTATTGAAAAATATTTAAAAGCGTCTGATCAAACAACGATTGTATTTATTATAATGTATATTTTTGCAAAAAGATAGTTTAAATACTCAGAAGGTACAAGGAAAAAGTTAAAAATTGTTACTTTTCACATTTTCTTTTGTCGGCAAACCTTAAATTTACTGGGATAAAGATATCAACTCAAAAATTTATTTGGAAAAAATCAGGAATAGCACGGAGTAGTCGTGTAGGAGTCCGTAGATTCCTAGTAATTTTACAGAATATAGATTATGACACCATTACATATTTATCAAAAACATGAAGAATGTATAAAATCTAATCATTTTCTTGTATAAGAGTGAGAAATTACAATCTATAGGTTTCCACTAAATTCTTATCAAAACGCAATACAAAATATTACCCACTGGTAATTAATTTCTAACTCTGATTCAGTCTTGAACAAACTACTCATTGTTCAGAACCGATTTTTAATCAGCTATAACAAGAGCGAAAATTTATTATGCTTCCCGTTGAATTTGACTATGCTGCTCCAGATAGCCTGGAAGCAGCAGTAAAATTTCTGAAAGAAAAATCCGGTGCTGTAGTTTTAGCTGGTAGTCACAGCCTAATTGCAGAAATGAAGCAAGGTCATCTTGCTCCATCCCTACTGGTAGACCTGCATAAAATTACAGAATTAAAAGGGATCAATTATGTAGATAAAATCCTGAAGATTAACGCCCTGACTACCTATGGTCAAGTTGTGGCATCCTCAGAAATTCAAACAAATTATCCCGCTCTAGTTGAAGCCGCCAAAAGCATTGGTGATCCGCAAATTCGTAACCAGCAAGCTATAGGTGATGTTTTTGCCTACCGTGATCTAGCCTGTGATTTCACCGCAGTTGCCCTGGTACTAGAAGCAACTTTTAGTACCTTAAATGCAGATGGCAGTCATACAGTTGCGGCAGAGCAATTTATTGATCAAGCCTTTGGTAATAATTGGCAAACTCAAGAAATAGTTACATCAGTTAACCTACCTGCTTATGTAGCAGGGACTGGCAGTGCTTACCAAGCCTTTAAACACCCAGCTACCGGTTATACATTGTGTGGTGTAGCTGCCCTGGTGACAGTTACCAACGGCACAGTCAGCAAATGTCGGGTAGCTGTCACTGGTGCTACTCCCCATGCCATACGCTTAACTCAAGTAGAAACAGCTTTGGAAGGGAAAACAGCAACAGCAGAAAACATAGCAGCCGCAGCTAAATTAGCTGGAAACAGTGTAGATAGTATTTTAGGCGATCGCTATGCCTCGGAAGAATATCGCCGTCATTTGATGGAGGTAATGAGCAAACGCACCCTCAGTCAAGCCGTGAATAGCAGGTGACAGGTAACAGGTAACAGGTAACAGGTGACAGGTGACAGTTTAGTTTTTGTTAATGTCCTCACTTCCTTGTCTCCAGCTATAAAAGGTGCATAGGTTTGCTCACAGGAAAGGGAATTTTCATGAAAGCACTGATTTTAGAAAGACCAGGAACTCCAGACACACTCAGACTAGCAGAAATGCCCCAACCCCAACCAGGAGAGGGAGAAGTCAGAGTCAAAGTCAAAGCAGTGGGCTTAAACCCAGCAGATTATCAATTCATGGCAACTGGCTTTCCTCAGTGGAATTATCCCTTTATTCCCGGCATGGACGTAGCAGGAACAATAGACGCTCTGGGTAAAAATGTTACAAACTGGTCAATAGGCGATCGCATCTATTATCATGGCAACTTTACCCAACCAGGAGGCTTCGCCGAATTTGCCATTACCACCGCCGACACCATCGCTCCCATTCCCGAAGGCGTATCTTTTACAACAGCAGCAGCTTTACCCTGTGCCAGCTTTACCGCCTACCAAGTTCTCTATCACAAACTACACATCCAACCAGATCAAACCATCCTCATCCACGGAGGAGCAGGAGGAGTAGGTGGTTTTGCCATCCAATTAGCAGCAAGAACAGGACTACAAATCATTTCCACCTGTTCCACCCAAAACATAGAATGGGTAAGGCATTTGGGCGCAACAGAAATTATAGATTACACCAGGGAAAATGTCCCTGAGAGAGTCAGAGAAATTACCCAAGGTCGGGGAGTTGATGCCATCATTGATACAGTCAGTTCCGCCAGTGCCACCACCGGACTAGAATTATTAGCTTATGGTGGTAGCATTGCCTGTGTAGCTGAACTACCAGACTTGAGTAAAATGCAATCCTTTGGTAAAGCAATTTCTGTCCATGATATTGCACTAGGAATGGTTTATTTATTAGGGGATAAAAAAGCCCAAATGCAATTAGCAGAAATTGGTAAAGCCATAGGAAAATTAGTTGCTGATCAACAAATAAATCCCCTCCTAGAAAAAATAATTTCCTTAACAGAAATACCTCAAGCATTAGAACATCTTGCTGGTCGTCATGGTCGAGGAAAAATAGTAGCTCAAATAGAAGATTAAGGTAAGTGAAGAATATGAAACTAAAAGGAAAAAAAATTGGTATCCTGATTGAGAGCGACTTTTATGAACACGAAATTTGGTATTACAATTATCGCTTTCCCGAAGAAGGAGCAGAACTACATTTCTTGAGTCGGTTGTGGGGACAACCATATTTAACATTTAAAGGTCATGAATATCATGCACCCTTTGAATGTCATAAAAGTTTTGAAACAATAGACGACGCAGAACTCAAAACCTACGACGCTATTATTGTTCCTTCCGCCATGGTATCTGACCGCCTCCGGTACACAGAAGACGTTACCAAACCATCCCCAGCGGTAGAATTTCTCAAACGCGCATTTGCTGAAAAAAATATCCTTAAAGGCATAATTTGTCATGGAATGTGGTTAGTTTCACCCGCACCAGAATTAGTTAAAGGTCGTCCCGTTACCTGTCACAATAACCTTTATAGTGATGTAGTGAACATGGGAGCTATTTACACTAACGAAGATGTAGTATTAGATGGTGATTTAGTCACAGGACGTAGTGGTGGTCATGCCCATTTATTTGCTAAAAAAATTATTGAAATATTAGCAGAACGTTAACAAAAATCAAGGTTAAACAAGGTTAAAAACAGTCATGGGTTTACAAATTTTTTCTCAAGTTGCACTCACCTGTAAAGATCCAATTGCCACCGAAAAATTCTATAGTAAATACTTTGGTTTTAAACGCGCTCGCGTTGCCAAACTACCCGATGGCAACCAGATAGTATTTATCAAAATGGAAGACTGCGCCTTCTATTTAGAAATATTTAAAGCCACAGAAGAATCACCCATAGCACCACCAACCAACGACGGCTATAACTTCCCCAGTGTCAGACAACTAGCATTTAAAGTTGATAGCGTAGATGCAAAATTGGCAGAAATGGGAGATGATGCCAAAATTACCCTTGGACCCCTTAATTTTGATGACTTTATTCCTGGATGGCGAACAGTTTGGTTAGCAGATCCAGACGGTAACATAGTTGAAATTAGCCAAGGATTTGTAGACGAAGAAAATCCTCCTGCATTGTAATATTTGAGGTTAACTAATTTACAAATACTGATTTTTTATGAGGATCAAATCATCAAGACGCTATCCAAGGTATGTTATGTCATACTGACCCAAAAATAGAATCAAGACTCAGGAGATAACTACCAATGTCTAATGAAGACAAAACTGTAACAGAAGAAAAACCAGTCGCCGCTTTTCATGGCAATGAGCGCATCTTAGCTCTGAGTGATGGTGTTTTTGCTATTGTAATTACCTTACTGGTACTAGAAATTAAAGTCCCAGAAATTGCATCGGATTTAGTAGCAAAAGAACTACCTCATGCAGTCATGGAATTAGTGCCGAAAATGATCGCTCATGCCATCAGTTTTGTAGTCTTAGGCATTTATTGGATCAGTCATCATAACACCTTCATGCACATTAAACGTCATGACAGAGTTTTATTGTGGCTTAACATCCTGTTCCTGATGTGCGTTGCTTCCATGCCATTTCCCACCGGGTTACTCAGCGAATATCCAAATCAACAAATTTCAGTCATTGCCTATGCTTTACCCCTAGTATTGGCAGGTGTATCTATGGATGTGATGTGGTGGTATGCCTCCACTCATAATCTATTAGATGAACATCAAAACGATAAGAACTTTATAGCATTTGTACATCGCCGTAATTTAATTGCACCCATAGCTTATTTATTTGCCATAGGTGTATCTTTTATCAGCCTGACATTAGCAAAATTCGTGTTTATTGTGGTGGCATTATATTACATTTTGCCAAATCCTTTAGATCGCAAACGTCATCAATTATCTCGTCGTTTGGATCGGTAGATTAAACACTAAAAAATTCAGTCCAGTTACATTTCACAATCACTTGATATCTGGAGAAAAATAACATGAGTGTAAGTTTCTCATTTTCTGATCTAATTGCTGGATACGTTACAGATAGCATCGCCGACGATGGTACTTTTGGACTAAAAACATCCGATGGTCGAGAGTTTAAAGTCAAACTCAGCCCCATGGCCTATGCTAAATTAATCCAGAACTTTGACGAAGGCTATCCAGATGCTACTGGTAGCATGAGATCAATGTTAGTTACCGGACGCTATTTATTTACTTATGGCGTATTTTATCCAGATAGTCAGATATTCGATGCTAAACAGATCGTTTTTGCTGGCCGTCAAAAAGATGACTTCGTATTTGAAAAACAAGACTGGTGGGTAAAACAAATTAATGCTTTAGGTAAATTTTACTTAAAAGCTCAGTTTGGTGATGGTGACTACGACTACCGCAAATATCGCACCACCTTAAACCTCAGCGGTGTACAGTCAAGCACCAACTTCCGCCAAGAAACAGACACCATCTCCCGTCTAGTCTATGGTTTCGCCACCGCCTTCATGATGACCGGTAACGACAGTTTCCTGAAAGCAGCAGAACGAGGTACAGAGTACCTGCGGGAACACATGAGATTTGTGGACTCCGACGAAGGTATTGTTTATTGGTATCACGGTATTGATGTCAAGGGAGAAAAAGAAGATAAAATCTTTGCTTCCGAATTTGGGGATGATTATTATGCTATCCCTGCTTATGAACAAATTTATGCTCTAGCTGGCCCTATTCAAACCTATCGCTGTACCGGTGATCCCCGCATTATGGATGACACCGAAAAAACTATTAAGCTTTTTAACGAGTTCTTACTAGATAAAGGCGAACATGGCGGTTATTTTTCCCATTTAGACCCCTTAACCTTAGATCCCCTCAGTGATTCATTAGGACATAATAAAGGCACAAAAAACTGGAACTCCGTCGGTGATCATGCTCCCGCTTACCTAATTAACCTCTGGTTGGCTACAGGTAAACAGGAATACGCAGATATGCTGGAGTATACCTTTGACACCATTGAAAAACGTTTTCCTGACTACGAACATAGCCCCTTTGTGCAAGAAAGATTCTTCCAAGACTGGTCACATGATACCACTTGGGGTTGGCAGCAAAACCGGGCAGTAGTTGGTCATAACCTGAAAATTGCCTGGAACTTAATGCGGATGCAAAGCCTGAAAGCTAAAGATGGCTATGTGAATCTTGCTCAAAAAATTGCCGATATCATGCCAGATGCGGGTAGTGATCAACAACGTGGGGGTTGGTACGATGTGGTAGAAAGAACCCTCGCTGAAGGCGAAGAGCATTACCGCTTTGTTTGGCATGATCGTAAAGCTTGGTGGCAACAAGAACAAGCAATTTTAGCCTATCAGATTCTGGCAGGAGTTCTGGAAAATAAAGAATATCATCGCTTGGCACGGGAATCAGCAGCATTTTATAACGCTTGGTTCTTAGATTTAGAAGAAGGTGGTGTTTACTTCAACGTTCTTGCTAACGGTATTCCTTACCTAGCTGGAGGTAACGAACGGGGTAAAGGTTCTCACTCCATGAGTGGTTATCACTCCTTTGAGTTATGTTATTTAGCAGCGGTTTATACCAACTTGCTAATTACGAAACAACCAATGGACTTCTACTTTAAACCCATACCTGGTGGATTTGCTGATAATATCCTCAGAGTTTCCCCAGATATTTTACCTCCTGGTAGTGTGAAAATTGGTAAGTGTGAAATTGACGGCGAACCTTACAGCAACTTTGATGCAGATGCTTTAACCGTTACCTTACCTAAAACTAGCGAACGGGTGAAAGTAAAAGTACAAATTGTGCCTGTGTAGGAAGATGGGGGAGGAAAAAAGTCAAAATTAATCACTCCTGTACGGGCGAACGGCCGTTCGCCCCTCCTAAATTCTCTTAAAAAATTTAGCCAACATTAACAATAAATATGGAAATTAACATTACTACCACTGAAGATATCAAAGTCGTTGAACTGATTGGTGATATAGATGCAAATACAGCGCCAACAGTCACAGAACAAGTGAAACCCTTAGTTGAACCAGGCAGTAAAATTCTGCTAGACATGACCAAAGTAGAATATATGTCCAGTGCAGGTTTACGTACACTATTAACAATACATCGGCAAGCAGAAGCTAAACAGGGAAACCTGGTACTTGTCGGTTTAAATGAAGAAGTTGAAGACACAATGAGTGTTACCGGATTTTTAGAACATTTCAAAACAACCAAAGACCTAGAAGCCGGATTAGCAGCCCTTAAATAAGGATAAAATTTCATGGACAGAATTGATATTCATCCTACCCATTCTTACGAAGGGTTTAAATTACGTAGTGGTAAACCTTTTCCCTTTGGTGCAACTATAGTCCCTGGGGGAGTAAACTTTTCGATCTTTTCCAGTCATGCCATATCTTGTACTTTAGTCTTATTTGAAAAACACGAGAAAAAACCCTTTGCAGAAATTCCTTTCCCTGAAGAATTTCGGATTGGTAATGTATACTGCATGACCGTGTTTGATCTGGATTATGAAAATCTGGAATATGGCTATCGTATGGATGGTCCCAATAACTTCCAGGCAGGTCACTGGTTTGATAGCAGTAAAATTTTGATGGATCCTTACGCCAAGATTATTGGGGGGCGGGATGTTTGGGGTGTAACTCCCGACTGGAATGATATTTATCACCATCGTGCCAGAATTGCCTTTGATGATTTTGACTGGGAAGATGATCGGCCTTTGGAAATTCCCCCAGAGGATCAGGTTATTTATGAAATGCACGTCCGTAGTTTTACCCGTCATGCTTCTTCTGGTGTGAAAGAAAGACATCAGGGTACTTTTGCTGGTATTCGGGAAAAAATTCCCTATCTGAAAGAGTTGGGTGTCAATGCTGTAGAGTTGATGCCTATTTATGAATTTGACGAGTTTGAAAATAGCCGTCCTAACCCCCAAACTGGGGAAACTCTGTATAATTACTGGGGTTATAGTACGGTTGGTTTTTTTGCTCCCAAGGCTGGTTATGCCGCGACTGGTAAGTTTGGGATGCAGGTGGATGAGTTAAAATCCCTGGTGAAGGAATTACACAAAAATGGGATTGAAGTAATTCTAGATGTAGTATTTAATCATACCGCTGAAGGTAATGAAAATGGTCCAACAATTTCCTTTAGGGGGATTGACAATAAGACCTACTATATGTTGACCCCAGAAGGATATTATTACAACTTTAGTGGGACTGGGAATACTCTTAACTGTAATAACCCCATTGTTCGAGGTATAGTTTTAGACTGTTTACGTTACTGGGCTTCAGAATATCATATTGATGGTTTCCGGTTTGATTTGGCGGCTATTTTAGGTCGTGACCCTTGGGGCGCACCTTTGGCGAATCCGCCTTTGTTGGAGTCTTTAGCTTTTGACCCAATTTTGGCTAAGTGTAAATTGATCGCGGAAGCTTGGGATGCGGGCGGTTTGTATCAAGTTGGTTCTTTCCCTGCTTACGGGCGCTGGGCAGAATGGAATGGTAAATACCGTGATGGGATTAGAAAGTTTTTGAAGGGGGATGGTACTGTTGGGGATGCAGCCCAACGTTTACAAGGTTCACCTGATCTTTATGCTTGGTCTGGCCGCGCACCTGCAACTTCCATTAATTTTATTACGGCACACGATGGTTTTACCATGATGGATCTAGTTTCCTATGACGGGAAACATAATGAGGCCAATGGTGAAAATAATAATGATGGGACAAATGATAATGATAGCTGGAATTGTGGTTGGGAAGGGCCAACAGATGATCAGGGTATCAATGCCCTAAGACATCGCCAGATTAAAAATGCCTTAGCGATGTTGATGGTGAGTCAAGGTGTACCTATGATCCTCATGGGTGATGAGGTGGGCAGGACTCAGTATGGTAATAATAATACCTATTGCCATGACAATGATTTGAATTGGTTAGATTGGACACTGTTAGAAAAGAATGCAGATTTGTTTAAGTTTTTTAAACACTGTATTGCCTTCCGTAATTTACACCCAGTGTTAAGAAATCCCTGGCATTTCCAAAACCGAGATTACGTAGGAAGTGGTTACGCAGATATTACCTGGCATGGTACACAGGCTTGGAATGCAGATTGGTCAGATTCTAGTCGGACTATAGCTTTTATGCTGTGTGGTAAGCACGCCAAACAGGGAGCGGTGGAAGATAACTACATCTATGTGGCCATGAATATGCACTGGGAATCTTTATGGTTTGAAATTCCTGGTTTACCTGTGGGTATGAATTGGCACGTATTCGCAAACACTGGTGCGACTCCACCCAATGAGAGTTGGCAACCTGGGACTGAACCCATGTTAGAAAATCAATCAGGGTTGTTAATGGGCGATCGCTCTGTGGCAATCTTAGTAGGGAAGTAGGTGATTGGTGATTGGTGACTGGTGATTGGTGATTGAATTATTGATCACCCACTCTCCCACTCACCTACTCTCCTGACTCCTTTTTATAAATTCAAATGGTAGGAAATTATGGCTTTTAGTGCAACTTTAGAAACAACAAGTAATGGCATCGCTAAAATTAGCTTATTTGGTGAATTGGATGCCAGTACCGCACCAGATTTTAAAACCAAAGTAGAAGAAGCTGCTGCTGGCAACCCTAAACGATTAGTCTTGATGATGCAAGAGTTAGAGTACATGGCCAGTGCAGGACTACGGGTACTGATCTTTGCTAAACAAAAAATGGGATCTAGTGTAGATATTTATATGGTAGGAACTCAAGAATTACCATTAGATACGATCAAAAAAACTGGTTTTGATCAAAGTGTTTATCTGTTGGATGAATACGACGCAGCAAAAATAGAAAACGTGTAATCAACTTTTGTAGAGATGTTGTAAATAACGTCTCTACATCTAAAGATTAGGCAAATATTTAATTTAATCATTGCCATTCAAAAATACTAAATTATGGAAACATTAACCTTAGCAGGAACATTAGATTCTTTAGGGGCGATCGCTAAATATGTGATGGAAGCAGCCCAGTCAGCAGGTTTAGATAAAAAAGCCTGCTATAAACTACGTTTAGCAGTAGATGAAATTGCCACAAATATTATCACCCACGGCTATGAAGAAGCGGGATTAGAAGGTAAAATCAACCTATCTAGTGATCTCAAAGCATCAAGTTTAACTATTTGTTTGGAAGATACTGGATCTAGATATGATCCTTACGAAATGGTGACAGTAGAAGCTGAAGAATTAAATAAGCGATTGGAAGAACGTCGGATGGGTGGACTGGGAGTATACTTGGCTATACAAGGGGTGGATCAATATTTCTATGAGCGTGTGGGAGAAAAAAATCGCAACATTTTTGTTGTAAATCTTAAAATAGCCGATTCATAGGTGTTATTGAAGCTATATTAATTTAATTCCATCCCCGTCAATCTCAGTTAACTAGGTTAAGCAATTGAAAAAAATCAAGACATACAGGTTTTAGACATCTAATTTTTGGTATAACTCAGTTTAAATGAAATTGGCAGTTTAAATAATTTACTGTGGGGGTAATTATTAAAATATGAATGATCAAAATCAAGCTCAACAAACAGATTACGAAGAACTGGAAGCACTCAGAAAAGAAGTAGCAGAACTGAGAAATGAAGAAGCTGCTTTTAAAGCTCAAAGTCAGCTATTAGAAAAATTAGCATCAATGGGTCGCTCCTCTAAAGAAGGGGAGGTACTCAAAGCGGCCTTACAAACTACTTTAGATGTAGCTACTACTCAAACTTCTTCGGAAAAAGGCAGTCTATTTTTACTTGAACCTTCTGGAAGGGTGGCAGATGCAATTTTGTCACAGGAGGAATTAGTGCTAGAAAAACGCAGAAATTTAATCGGTAATGTATTGGATAAAGGTTTGGCTGGTTGGGTAGTTCGTAACCGTCAAATAGGATTAATTATAGATACTGATCAGGATGATCGCTGGTTAACTTTTCCTGATCAGCCTTATAATGTGCGTTCTGCTTTGGCTGTTCCTATTATCAGAGGGGAAGAATTATTAGGAATCATTACTTTATTGCACTCTCAACCGGGACATTTTACCCAAGAAATAGCTAATCTGATGCTGTTAACGGCTGATCAAATGGCTTTAGTTTTAGAAAATGTCCGTTTATATTCCAAACTTGAAAAATATTCGCAAGCTCTTGATGCTGAGTTAGAAAAAGGTAGACAGATTCAAATAGATTTTCTGCCCTACGAATTACTACAATTACCTAATTGGGAAATTGCCGCCTGTTTTCATCCCGCTCGTCAGGTAGCTGGAGATTTTTATGATACTTTTGAGCTTCCTAATAATCAAATAGGATTGGTAATTGCTGATGTCTGTGATAAGGGTGTGGGAGCAGCTTTATTTATGGCATTGATGCGGAGCTTAGTTCGGGTTTTTTCTTCAGAAACTCAATTGCGTGGTTTTGCTAGTCAAATTCTGGAAGAAAATCAACCTGTTAACGGATGGCTGTGCGAAACTACTTCTATTAATTTAGCTCACCTTAATGCACTACAAGCAATTACTAGAACTAATGAATATGTAGCCAAAAATCACTGGCAAATGAGTATGTTTGCGACTATGTTTTTTGGTGTTTTAGATCCAGAAACAGGCATACTAACTTATATTAATGGTGGTCATGAATCGCTATTTATTTTGAATCAATCTGGGATTAAAAAGGTAATGAAATCTACTGGGCCAGCAGTGGGAATGATGCCAGGTTCTAAATTTAAAATTGAACAGGTGCAGATGGAATTAGGCGATATTTTGATTGGTTATACTGACGGGGTGACAGAAGGAAAAAGTCCCGAAGGTAAACTATTTACAGATAAACGACTGCATGATGTGATGAATCTACCATTTTCTTCTGCCTGTGATTTGCTCACTTCTATTAAAAGTAAGTTGTTTGATTTTATGGCTGATGCACCACAGTTTGATGATATTACTATGTTGTGTGTTAGACGGGGTTGCGATGGTGGGTAGTAATTTTTGATTGTTTAAATTGTTAACTTAGCCTCAATTTATTTGAATACAAGTATTTTACCCCAGACCTGAAAAGGCTGGGGTAATTTCTTGTTAAGAGTAATATTTACCAATACAGAATACATAGGGCTTGCTGTTCGCGTAGCGTGCCGTTAGGCATACATAAAAGTGTTTCCGTGAAGGAAAGCAAGAGGCAAGAGGCACTTATACAATAGTTTTGAATATATGTTATCCTATTTTTGAAAGTTTAGAATCTCAATGCAAGGTTTTTCAACCCTTATGTGCAAAAACCCTGCACTTTTTGATCAGAAAAATCGCTATAATCTTTACCTCATCTTGCTTTTAGATTTATACAGCATCTCCTACATAAATCATATTGGTTCATATTAATAAATTTACATACATATATGGGCGTTGCTGATTTTAGGGATGAAAATGATTTTGCATAAATCTAAAAACCTTGCAGAGAGGTTCCATGGAACGTCTCTACACTAAAAAAACATCCCGCACTTATGCAATACCAATTTACATATATGTGTTGACTTCATGGTTAATACTGGTTATAGTAGCAACAGATACAGGCGCAAAGCTACAAAAAACAAAGTTTACGACTAATATATATACCAAATAAGCACAAATATCATGAATTACAACTATGTTCTGTCTAATAATTTAGTCATAGATTCTTCAGTAAGTCTTGACGCAACAATAATAAATGCTTTAGATCAAGTTCATTTGTTAGTACAGCAGAGATTACAGGCTTTTGCTCATCAGCCGGAATTTACTGAGAAGATGGGGTTGGCTTTTGGGATAGGGGTTGAAGTTGATTTTCTGAGAACGGCATGGTTAGCAGGGGATTATAGTATTTTCCCCGTTATAGAAATTCGGAATACAGAAGAGTTAAATGGCGCAAATGGGGCTTTTTCCACTGAAACAGGGAGAATTTACCTTGCACAAGAATTTATTAGCAACAATATAGATAATTTAGAATTAGCGGTTAATGTACTGCTAGAAGAGATTGGGCATAAAGTTGATGATGTTTTGAATAATACTGATAGTGCAGGGGATGAAGGAGCAATTTTCTTAGCTTTGGTACAAGGGGAAAGTCTGTCTGAAGAAGTGCTACAGAAGTAGAGAAATCTTTAACAACCACCAATGGCAATGATACGATTGTTGGCACAAATGCAGATGAAACCTTATCCGGTGGTTTAGGAGATGATAACCTCAGTAGTAGGGGAGGAAATGATAACCTCAGTGGAGATGAAGGAAATGACACCTTAGATGGTGGAGATGGGAATGATAACCTCAACGGTGGTATAGGAAATGACTATATTTATGGCGGTACTGGGGATGACACCCTTGATGGGGGAGAGGGGAATGATACCCTAGATGGTATAATAGGAAATAACATTTACCTATTTGGGAAAGGAGATGGACAAGATACCATCATCAACCCCTACAGTGATAGCACAGCCGGAAAACTCAATACCTTGCAATTTAAACCAGGTGTTCTCCCTTCAGAAGTCATAGTTTCTCAGGTATATGATAATTATTATGGCTATCAAGCATTGCAATTAAGCATTGCGGGAACTACAGATAGCGTCAAGGTGATAGGTTTCTTTTATAACTACGATACCAACAGTAGCATTAATCCCATCCAACAAGTCAGATTTGATGATGGAACTATCTGGGATATCCCAACCTTAGTAGAGAAATCTTTAATAGGTACAAATGGCAATGATACGATTGTTGGCACAAATGCAGATGAAACCTTATCCGGTGGTTTAGGAGATGATCGTTTACTGGGTGTTGGGGGAAATGATAACCTCAGTGGAGATGGAGGTAATGATACCCTGCTTGGAGGAGAAGGTAATGACATCATCAACGGACAACAAGGTAATGACATCATCAGCGGACAACAAGGTAATGATACCCTCAGTGGTGTTAACCCCAATAGCATTAACCCTGGTATTGGTGAAAAAGACACTTTACTTGGTGGTGCAGGAAGCGATCGCATTATCTTAGGCGACAGTGGTAACATTTATTATGATGATCTCAATATCACCACTAATGGTAACAGTGATTATGCCTTAATTACCGATTTTAACCCCAGTGAAGATAAGGTTCAATTACAGGGTGCAGCAACTAATTATCTTCTCCAAACTTCTGGTTCTAATACTAATCTCTTCATTGACAAAGCTGGAAGTGAACCTGATGAACTTATTGCTATATTCCAAAATGTCACGGGTTTAAATCTAACTACTAATGCCTTTGAATATATTACCCCAGTTAATGCCTTTGCTTTTGGCAGTGCAACCTACACCGCTAATGAAAGTGAAACCGCAGAGGTGACAGTTATTCGTACTGGTAGTCTGGTTGGCCAAGTTAGCGTTAATTTAATTTTAACTAATGGTACTGCACAATCTCCAGCAGATTACAATAACGCTCCTATTTCTGTCATCTTTAATGATGGAGAAAATAGCAAAACTGTCACTATTTCCATAGTTAATGATACAGATTTTGAAAGCAGCGAAACCATCAATCTGGCTTTAAGTAACCCCAGTAATGGGTTTAATTTAGGAGAACAAAATACTGCCACTCTGACTATTATTGATGATGATACTCCAGTAGTGGGAATATTATCTTTTAGTAGCGCGAACTATACTGTTAATGAAAATGGTACACCTGTTGTTGCTGTTACTATCATTCGTACAGGGGGAAGTGATGGTGCTGTGAGTGTAACATTAACCCCCACAGATGGAACAGCAAATGTAGGAAGTGATTACAATAATCAGGATATTGTCGTTAATTTTGCCAATCAGGAAACAAGTAAAACTGTTACTATTCCTATCATTAACGACAGCGTTTACGAAAACACAGAAACCATCAATTTAACTTTATCAAATCCTACAGGTGGGGCAACTTTAGGAACACAAACTACAGCAGTTCTCAATATTGTTGATAATGATGCAGTACCAGGAACAATTCAATTTAGTAATTCTGCTTATTCAATAAATGAAAATGGTACAGTTATCAATGCTGTTACTTTAACTCGCACTGGGGGAAGTGATGGTACTGTGAGTGTAACATTAACCCCCACAGATGGAACAGCAAATGCAGGAATTGATTATACAAACAATCCAATTACTGTTAGTTTTGCTAACGGAGAAACCAGCAAAACCGTTACTATTCCTATCATCAATGACACTGTTTACGAACCCACAGAAACTGTAAATTTAACTTTATCAAATCCCACAGATGGGGCAATTTTAGGAACACAGCAAACTGCAATTCTCAATATTGTTGATAATGATGCAGTACCGGGAACAATTCAATTTAGTAACACAGAATATTCAGTTAATGAAAATGGTACTCCCGTTGCTGCTGTCACCTTAACTCGCACTGAGGGAAGTGATGGTGCTGTTAGTGTGAGAGTGAATTTAACGAATGGTTCAGCAATTGCTGGAAGTGATTATACAAACAACCCAATTACCGTTAACTTTGCTAATGGAGAAACCAGTAAAACCGTAAATATTCCAATCGTTGATGACACACAATTTGAACCTGATGAAACTGTTAATTTAAGTTTGTCTAACCCAACTGGTGGTGCAAATTTAGGAACACAAACCACAGCGACATTAACTATCATCAATGATGATGTTATCAAACCCGGAACAATTAGTTTAAATAGTAGTAGCTACACAGTTAACGAAAACGGTACAGCGAATATTACTCTCTTCCGCACTGGGGGAAGTGATGGTACTGTGAGTGTGACATTAACCCCCACAGATGGGACAGCAAATGCAGGAAGTGATTATACAAATACCCCAATTACTGTTAGTTTTGATAACGTAGAAACCAGCAAAACCGTTACTATTCCTATCATAAATGACACTGTTTACGAACCCACAGAAACTGTAAATTTAACTTTATCAAATCCCACAGATGGGGCAACTTTAGGAACACAGCAAACTGCAATTCTGAATATTGTTGATAATGATGCAGTACCGGGAACAATTCAATTTAGTAACACAGAATATTCAGTTAATGAAAATGGTACTCCCGTTGCTGCTGTCACCTTAACTCGTACAGGGGGAAGTGATGGTGTTGTGAGTGTGACATTAACCCCCACAGATGGGACAGCAATTGCGGGAAGTGATTATACAAATACTCCAATTACTGTTAACTTTGCTAATGGAGAAACCAGTAAAACCGTAAATATTCCAATCGTTGATGACACACAATTTGAACCTGATGAAACTGTTAATTTAAGTTTGTCTAACCCAACTGGTGGTGCAAATTTAGGAACACAAACCACAGCGACATTAACTATCATCAATGATGATGTTATCAAACCCGGAACAATTAGTTTAAATAGTAGTAGCTACACAGTTAACGAAAACGGTACAGCGAATATTACTCTCTTCCGCACTGGAGGAAGTGATGGTACTGTGAGTGTAACATTAACCCCCACAGATGGAACAGCAAATGCAGGAAGTGATTATACAAATACCCCAATTACTGTTAGTTTTGATAACGGAGAAACCAGCAAAACCGTTACTATTTCTATCATCAATGACACTGTTTACGAACCCACAGAAACTGTAAATTTAACTTTATCAAATCCTACTGGTGGTGCAACTTTAGGAACACTGCAAACTGCAATTCTGAATATTGTTGATAATGATGCAGTACCGGGAACAATTCAATTTAGTAACACAGAATATTCAGTTAATGAAAATGGTACTCCCGTTGCTGCTGTCACCTTAACTCGCACTGAGGGAAGTGATGGTGCTGTGAGTGTGAGAGTGAATTTAACGAATGGTTCAGCAATTGCAGGAAGCGACTATTATAATAATCCGATTACGGTTAACTTTGCTAATGGAGAAATTAGTAAAACCGTTAATATTCCCATCATTGATGACAGTGTTTTAGAAAGCAATGAAACCATCAATTTAAGTATTTCTAATGCTACAGGTGGAGCAACTATCGGTACACAAAATAACGCAGTTGTCAATATTATTGATAATGATTTCAAACCTGAGTTAACTGTGAATATTACTGCGGAACAATTTACCGAAGGTAATACCATTCAAGGAACAGTTACCCGCAACACTGCAACTACAGAACCTCTGACTGTCACCTTAATTAATAGCGATATTACCCAAATTACTGTACCTGCTACAGTTACCATTCCCACAGGTGAAAATTCTGTGAACTTTAATATTACTGCCATTAATGACAGCTTAATTGAACTGCCAAAAAATTACAGTATTATTGCTACTGCTGCGGGGTTTGTGAGTGGTTCAGATAGCATTTCTGTGATTGATAATGATGCAGTTACTTTAACCTTAACAGTTGATATTAATAATATTAACGAAAATGGTGGAAAAGCGATCGCCACTGTCACCCGCAATTTCGTTACAGATATCCCCTTAGTAGTTCAACTTTCTAGCAGTGACACCACTGAAGCAACCGTTCCCGGTACTGTGACAATTGCTGGTAATCAAGCATCAGCGACTTTTGAAATTCAAGGCATTGATGATACAATTTTGGATGGTACGCAAGCTGTTGTTATTACCGCTAAACCCACCTACACTAATACAAATTTAGCGACCAATACAGGAAATGCGACTGTTAATTTGAATGTTGTTGATAACGAAAGTCCCAGTTTACAATTAACAATAGATAAGGATGTAATTGCAGAAACAGGAACAGCAACCGCAACTATTACCCGCAATACTAATACAAATAGTGATTTAGTTGTCACTCTTAATTCTAGCGATACATCAGAAGCAACTGTTCCCAATACCGTAACAATTGCAGCAGGACAAACTTCAGCTAATTTTACAATTTCTGGAGTCAGTGATGGAATTAATGATGGTAGTCAAAACGTCACTATTACTGCTTCTGCAACTGGGTTAAATAGTGGTAGTGATAGTTTAGAAGTCACAAATATTAATATCCCAGATTTAACAATTACAAATTTACAAGGTGTGCAGAACACCTACACAGGAAAACAATCACAATTTACCTATACTGTTGCTAATAATGGCATTATTGCAGCTTCAGGAAATTGGCAAGATCGAATTTATTTATCAACAGATGATCAACTAGATGCTGATGATACTTTATTAGGAGAATTTGCTTTAGGTAGTCTTGAAAATCCTGCAAATTTATTAACAGGAACAGCTTATGATCGTACAGTTCTTTATTCTGCACCCCGTACTCCAGGAGAATATTATTTAATAGGTGTCACTGATGCAGGAAATACTATTGATGAAGGGTTAAGTATTGGTGAAAATAATAATATTACAATCACCCCATTCACCATTATTCCTGCTTATAATGCGACAGTTTACACCGACACAGAAACAGGCGTAATGGGAAATCCTGTTACATTAAGGGGACAAGCATTAAGTAATAGTGATAATTCTCCTGTAGCTTACGAATTTGTCACAGTTAGAGTAGAAAATAAAGGTTATATTCGAGAATTTAACGCATTTACCGATGAAAATGGTAATTTTGTCAGACAATTTAATCCCCTAGCAGGAGAAGCAGGAACTTATAATATTAATGCTTATTTCCCTGGTTTTGCTGGTGAAGATAGTGCAGCAGAAGATCAATTTACCTTGTTAGGAATGCGGTTTGAAGAAAATGATCAATTCCTCTCTCAAGTATCCCAACGCATCACCGAAGGAATAAATTTTAATGGTTCAGTACAATTACAAAACCTCGGTGATATAGAATTATCAGGATTAACAGCTACTGTCAATGGTGCGCCTAGTGATTGGACAGTTAATGTTACTCCAGAAAAAACCAATTTAGCAGGTAATGAAGAAATTACTGTTAATTATAGTATTAACGTTCCCAATGATAATTTTCAATATTACAACTTCGCTTTCGGGTTAAGTACAAATGAAGGTGTTACTGCTAATTTACCAATTAAAGTAGATGTCAATCCATTATTACCTAAATTAGTTGCAGATACAAATAGACTGCAAGCAACTATGTTACGGGGTGATCAAACTTTAGTTGAATTTACTGTAACTAACGAAGGAGAAATAGCATCAGGGGAATTAGATATTACACTACCAGAAGCATCTTGGTTAAAATTAGCTTCCCCTGTAACTTTACCATCTTTAAATACTGGTGATTCAACTACTGTAACTTTATTATTGCAAGCCTCAGAAACACAAGAATTAACTGTTTATAATGGCAATTTAGTTATTTCTGGGGATGAAGCATCTTTAAGATTGCCCTTTGATTTTCGTGCAGTTTCCGAGGCTAAAGGTAATCTGAATATTAATGTAGTTGATGAATTATTCTTCTTTACAGAAGACTCACCTACCTTAGCAAATGCCACTATTACTTTATTAGATCCGTTTACAGGAAGTGTGATCTTTTCGGAAACCGATGCAGATGGAATTTTATCAAAAACAGATTTAGCCGAAGGATATTATAAACTGCGAATCAGTGCCGATAGTCATGATAGTTATGAACAAAATATCTATATTGATGCAGGGGAAACAGAAAATATCCAGGCATTTTTATCCAGACAAACTGTTAAATACACATGGACAGTCACACCGACAGAAATAGAAGACCGATATACAATTAGTATAGAAAGCGTTTTTGAAACAGACGTTCCCATTCCCACTATTGTTATTGAACCTGCATTCATTGACCTAGAACAGTTACAAGTTGTGGGTCAGGTAATGCAAATAGACGTTATTGCCACAAATCATGGTTTGATAGCTGCTAATGATATTAATCTCTATTTTGGCAACCATCCTTTTTATGAAGTCGAGCCACTGATTGATAACATTGATATTTTAGCTGCGAAAAGTTCAATTACAGTGCCGGTGCGTATCACTCGCATTGCAGACTTTGACACCCTGAGTAGTTCTGGTAATGAACTCTCTGTTCAATCAACTCCTTCCGTACCTTGTAGTATTTCTGCGGGTCTAGATTATTCCTATGAGTGTGCTGGCGAACAAATTTCAAGAGCTATTCCTCTACCAATCTTAAATGTTGAAGGTAACTGTGTCACTTCCGGTATTCGTGGTGGTGGTCTTGGTGCTGTTTTTGGTTTTGGAGGAGGAGGAGGAGGTGGTGGTGGTGGTGGTGGTGGTGGTGGTGGTCGTGGTGGTGCTGGTGACAGTCGTATCGTTCCCATTGAAGTTAACTTACAAGATTCTAATTGCGATCCTTCCGTGGAAAACAATAGACAAGCTACTATTAATTTAGCTCTTACTTTAGCAAGTATGATTCCTGGACCTGTGGGAGCAGCTTTTGGAGCCTTTTCTCTTTTTATTAGTGCAGTCAAATTTAACGATGGTAAAGCTGGTTATGCAGATTTTTTAAATATTGGTGTTGCAATAACTGAGATTAAATTTAAGATTAAAGGAAAGTTACAAGGTGGTGTGAATTTAGTTTCTATCCTTCTAGCCTTAGAACCATTTTTTGACGCCCGTCAGTTTGGGAGTGAGTCTATTTCAGCTAGTGATTTAAAAGGATTAGCTTTTACCTCTTCTCTTAATCAAGGGTTAGCTAATATTGCCCAATATCAAGAAAGAATCCAATCTATTTATGATACCTACCTCGCCTTTTTTGGAGATGAAGTCTGGCTGAATTTTGCCCCTGAAGAACAAGCTGCTGCTGATAATTGGTTGACAGCTTTCTTTGATAAAATGAACGGTAGCACTGCTCAAGAGGTTCTCATTACTAATGCTGAACAAGATGAATTATTAAATATACCTTTCCCATCATCTATTTCTGGCTCCGCAGTTCTCAAATTAATTAATCGCTGGAATCAAACAGTTAACAATTTTGAAAACGGTATTTACAATCAATCTCAAGTCCCTCAAGGTGAAAGCATTGACTTTATTGATATTGATCAACTTTCTACCGCATTAAATTCTTGGGAACAAGGGATAATTGATACCCAAGCAGAAGGATATAACGATATTTTTGAAGGTTTACAAGCTCTAAACAATGAATATCAACAAGCATTAGAAGGAAGTGGTGGAATTTGCGCCACTGTCAGAATCAAAATTGATCAAGAATTAGTCATGACTCGTGCTGCTTTCTTAGGTTCATTAGAAATCGAAAACGGCAATTCTACTAACTTAGAAAACCTCTCTGTCACCCTACAAATTAAAGACGAAAATGGCAATATCGTTAACGATTTATTCGGTATTACAGATCCGATTCTTAGAAATATCACCGCTGTTGATGGTACAGGAATATTAACAGGTGATAATCCCAATACTAGCGAAGATGAAGGAATAGGTAGCGCCCAATGGACATTTATTCCTACTAATTTAGCTGCACCAGAAATTCCTACTCAATACAGCATTGGTGGTTCGCTTTCATACCTAGAAAACGGTACAACTATCACCGTTCCTTTACTTTCCGCACCTATTACCGTTTATCCCCAAGCAGAACTATATTTAGACTACTTCCATCAAAGAGATGTATTTGCTGATGACCCCTTTACCAATGATATTATCGAACCTTCTGTACCTTATTCCTTAGCAGTTTTAGTTAGAAATGAAGGTAAAGGTGCAGCCAAAAATCTAAGAATTACCTCTGGTCAACCAAAAATCATTGATAATGAAAAAGGTTTATTAGTTGATTTCCAAATCATCGGTTCAGAAGTCAATGGTACAGGTGTAAGTCCCTCTTTAACAGCAGATTTCGGAGATATTGAAGCTGGAGAAACTGGCGTTGCTGATTGGTTACTCAAGTCTTCTTTACAGGGTAAATTTGTTGATTATCAAGCTACCTTTGAACATATTAATAGTTTGGGTAAAGAAGAACTTTCTCTAATTAAAGAAGTTACAATTCACGAACTCATTCACAAAGTCCAAGTTAACCATTCTAACCCTGATAACCTCCCTGATTTTCTGGTGAATGGTACTTTTGATGCCCAATTTACTCCCGATATTATCTACTTTAGTAGTGGTGGAACAGCACCAATAAATGCTGTCAAAAATGCCACTATTGATGCACCTGCAACCCTGAATGATTTAACTGTAGAAATTGCTGCTACTGTAGAAGATGGTTGGACATATTTCCGGTTAGATGAACCCAGTGATAGTCAATTTGATATTGTTAAAATTCAACGTGCAGATGGGACAGAAATTAGTTTAGATAATATTTGGACAACTGATAGAACTTTCCCCGGTACTGGTCGTCCTATCTATGAAAATATCCTCCATTTCTTTGACTATACCAATGCTGGAAATACAACCTACACCGTAACTTATGTCCCTGGTGGTCCCACTGTCACTGATATTATTGATGTCAGTCCAGATCCTATTTCTACAGCAGTTAACGCCATTACAGTTGAATTTTCTGAAGCAATAAAAGCCAATACTTTTGATTACAATGATTTAAGTTTGACTTTAAATGGTGGTAGTAATTTAATTAACTCTAGTGTTTCTATTCTTTCCTTATCTCCTAGCAGTTATCAAATTACAGGATTAAATTCTCTCACTAATAATAATGGTGAATATACCCTCACCGTTAATGCTAGTGGAATAGAAGATACATCAGGACAAATTGGGTTAGGTTCATTAACAGAAACTTGGGTAAAATCAGCCACCGGAAATGCTGATACTACTGCACCTATTGTTAATGATATTATTGATTTGTTTATTGATCCTCGTAATCAATCTGTTCCCTCTCTCACTGTTCAATTCTCAGAAAAAATTGATCTGAGTACCTTTACTTGGGAAGATGTAATACTCACTAGAAATGGTAGTACAAATTTAATCAATAATACTGTTACTATTTCTGCAATAGATGACACAACTTACCGCATTAATGGGTTATCAGACTTAACTTTAACTGATGGCAATTACAACCTCACCGTTAATGGTAGTGGTATTCAAGACTTAGCTGGTAATGCAGGAACAGGTACACAGTCAGAAACTTGGGTAATGGATACCCTAGCACCCACAGCACCTAGTAATATTGTTGTTGGTGGAATATCTGTTAATAGTACAGAATTGGAAACAGCATCTTTACAAATTCTCACCAATTCAGGGCAAATTCGCATTAATACTCTCACTCCTACTATTAGTGGAGAATTGGGTGAAACAGGGTTAAAAGTCTTTATTTACGATCAAACTACCAATGAACTTTTAACTCAAGCTACTGTTACAGATACTCAATTTAGTAGTAGTGTAGAACTTTCTTCACCGGGTGCAAGAAAATTAGAAATTCGGGTAGAAGATGCAGCAGGAAATATAACTAATTCCTCTTTAAGTCTGTTTGCCGATGTAACTCAACCTGTGATTCTGGAATTTCTCAATGTTCCCCAAACTCCAACATTAAATCCTGTTAGTTATATTGATGTTCAATTCTCTGAACAAATTAATCTCAATACCTTTGATTTCAATGATGTAACTCTTACCCGCGATGGTGAAAATATAGCAATTTCTGATGCTGTTACCATTACATATTTATCAGGTCAAACCTATCGAATTAATGGTTTAGAAACACTCACCAATACTCCTGGAACTTACAGTTTACAAGTTGATGCTACTACCATTGAAGATAACGCCGGAAATAGCGGCAATGCAGCAGAAATAGCCACATTTAATATTGCCGAACCAGCAACCCCTGGTGTGACTATTACCCAAACAGGAGGAAGTACCAATGTTACAGAAGGTGGAAATAGTGATAGTTATAATTTAGTCCTGAATACTCAACCGACTGATTCTGTGACTATTACCCTCAATTTGGGTGATGAAATTACCGCAAATAATACTACCTTTACCTTTGATGTAAATAATTGGAATCAAGTCCAAACTGTTACTATTTCCGCAGTCAATGATACCTTACCAGAAGGTGATGAAAGTAATTTAATTAGCCATGCTATTACCAGCAATGATAGCGATTATAATAATCTGACCTTGCCAGATATTACCGTTAATATTAGTGATGATGATGCCGAAATTTATGGGATGAAGTGGCATGATATTAATGGTGATGGAGTAAAAGATGCAGGAGAAAATGGTTTACCAGATTGGACTATTTATCTAGATCAAAATAATAATGGTGAATTAGATAACGAGGAAATTTCCACCATTACGGATGCAGATGGTAATTATAGCTTTACTAATTTACGTCCAGGAGTTTACACCGTTGCTGAAGTAGAACAAACAGGATGGCAACAAACTTTCCCGAATCTTAATATTACTACCACTGGTGCAGTAATTCCCCTGTTTACACCCACTTTAGATATTATTTCTCCTGCAAATAATGGGGAAGTGGAAATCAACTTTAATGCAGCTAATTATATAGTCAATGAAGATGGTACAGCAGTCACAGAAATTTGGGTAACTCGTACAGGAAATACTAACAGTGCGGTGAGTGCAACTTTAACTTTTAGTGATGGTACTGCTAAAGGTTGTGGATGTGCTGCAAGTTCTGTAAATAACGATTTCAAAAATATTCCCTTAACAATTACATTTGCAGAAAATGAAACCAGTAAACTCATTTCTGTAGAAAATGCTTTGTTAGCTAATTCTAATGCTATTAATATTCGCAATGATAGTAAAGTTGAGGGAACAGAATCCTTTACAATTCAACTAACTGATCCCACAAATGGCGCAGTAATTGGTAATCAAGGAGTAGCTACTGTTACTATTATTGATGATGAAGCACCTGAAGAAATTACCCCACCTTTAGAAAGTCCTAGTACGACAATTTCAAATCAGGGAGATAGCACTGCAACTTCTTTAATTAATCTCGATGATTTCTGGGCAGATAGCAGATTTGCTAATATTAAAGGTGATGGTTTCACCAGCGTTATTATTGACACAGGAATTGACTTAGATCATCCTATTTTTGGGGCTGATGCTGATAATAATGGCATTGCTGATAAAATTGTTTATCAATATGATTCTGCTGATCAGGATGCTGATGCTAGTGATAAAAATAATCACGGTTCTCACATTGCCAGCATCTTTAATAGTATTGCACCTGAATCTAATATTATTGCTCTGAAAGTATTTAAAGATAACGGTGCTGGTAGTTTTGCAGACTTAGAAGCAGCTTTACAATGGGTCGCCGCTAATAGTAGTGCATATAATATCGCATCTGTCAACCTTTCCATCGGTGATAGTCAAAACTGGACTACAGCTACTTCCCATTATGGTATTGGTGATGAATTAGCGGCGATCGCCTCCCAGAATATCATCATCAACGCCGCCGCAGGTAACAGTTTTTACCAATATGGCAGCAACCCCGGACTCGCTTACCCAGCCATAGATCCCAATGTGATCGCCGTTGGTGCGGTGTGGTCAGATAACTTTGGTGGTCAGAAAAACTTTGTCGGTGGGGCAATAGATTATACCACCACTGCCGACCAAATTGCCAGTTTCTCCCAACGGGGTTCTAACCTCTTAGATATCTTTGCCCCTGGTATCCTGATTACAGGTGCTAATGCTTACGCTGGTACTACCACAATGGGAGGAACTAGCCAAGCCACTGCATACATGACAGGTGTAGCAACATTAGCACAGCAAATAGCAGAGGAACAACTAGACCGCAAAATCTCAGTTAATGAGTTCCGTAATCTCCTGTATACAGACAGTATCATTATCAACGATGGTGATAACGAAAATGATAATGTTACTAACACAGGGGCAAATTACCCCCGCATAGACCTACTGAAACTAGCAGAAGGTATCCTCAACCTCAGTGGTTCAACTACTAACCCCAATCCAGTAGATTTAGGTAACAACAATAACAATGGCGAAACCAACACATCTAACAACACCATTAACCAAGTTCACACCATTAACCTGAATGCAGGTGAAGTCCGCACCGGAGTTGACTTTGGCAACCAACAAATTAGCGGTATTATTACTGGTACACCAGAAAACGATACCCTGTATGGTTCACCAGGAAATGATACCCTAGATGGTGCTGCTGGTAGAGATACAATGATAGGAGGAGACGGTGATGATACCTACATTGTTGATGATAGAGGCGATCGCATCATTGAAAACTTAGATGAAGGAACTGATACTGTTAATTCCTCTGTTAGCTACACTCTCAGAGAAAACTTAGAAAATCTAATTTTAACTGGTACTGAAAATATCTCAGGGAAAGGAAATGCACTCAATAACTTGATCACTGGTAATGGTGCGAATAATTACTTGAATGGTGGTACTGGTGATGACACTATGAATGGAGGAGAAGGAAATGATCGCTACTCTGTTGATAGTGAAAATGACCAAATTATCGAAGCAGCAGATCAGGGAATTGATACAGTCTTTTCTGAAATCAGTTGGAATTTAGGAAATAATTTAGAAAATCTCATTCTCAGAGATGGTGAAGCTATAGATGGAACTGGAAATGAGTTAAGAAACAGAATTGTTGGTAACAGTGGTAATAATAACCTGTTTGGTGGTGGTGAAAATGACAACCTGAGAGGAAATGCAGGGAATGATAATTTAGATGGTGGTACTGGTAATGATTGGTTAAATGGAGGTACTGGTGATGACACTATGAATGGAGGAGAAGGAAATGATCGCTACTCTGTTGATAGTGAAAATGACCAAATTATCGAAGCAGTAGATCAGGGAATTGATAGTGTCTTTTCCACAACCAATTGGACTCTGGGGAATAATTTAGAAAATCTCATTCTCAGAGATGGTGAAGCTATAGATGGAACTGGAAATGAGTTAAGAAACAGAATTGTTGGAAACAGTGGTAATAATAACCTGTTTGGTGGTGGTGAAAATGACAACCTGAGAGGAAATGCAGGGAATGATAATTTAGATGGTGGTGCTGGTAATGATCGCTTAACTGGAGGAACTGGTAAGGACAGATTTGTATTTAACAGTCTCAGTGAGGGAGTAGATACTATCACCGACTTCAATAGCACAGATGATGTCCTCGCATTACAATCTATATTCTCTACTTTGAACTATACAGGTGCAGATCCCATTGCTGATGGTTATGTCAGAGGTATACAATCTGGTTCAAGGACTCTGATTCAAATTGATGCTGATGGTTTGGGTAGCAATGCAGATTTTACTACCTTAGCCATTCTCAACAATTTTGATGCTAATAACTTGAGTTCCAGCAATATAGTTTTTTAGACAACCAGGGAATAAATTCCCTGTCTAAAAGCTAAAGTCGGTTTTAACCGACTCTATTTCAGCGAACCTTAAATTCCCAATCTCTGATAAACCTGATCTAAGTGTTTTAGATGATGTTTTGGATCAAAACAGGCTTCTATTTCTGTTGCTGATAACTGTTGAGTGACACGGGGATCTTTGTTGATCAAGTCACGGAAGTTACCTGATGGTTGATTCCAGGCTGTGTGGGCATTTTGTTGAACTATGGCATAGGCTTCTTCGCGGTTTAGTCCTTTGTCTACTAAAGTCAACATGACTCTTTGACTGAACACTACTCCACCGTAACAGTTGAGATTTCTTTCCATGTTCTGGGGGTAAACCAGCAAGTTTGTCACCAATTCAGTGATTTCATGCAGCATAAAATGGGTTAAAATGCAAGCATCTGGGAGAATTACCCGTTCCACAGAACTGTGAGAAATATCTCGTTCATGCCATAAAGCTACGTTTTCTAAGGCTGCACCAGCGTGACTTCTGACAAGTCTGGCCATGCCTGTGAGTCTTTCGGATCTAATGGGGTTGCGTTTGTGGGGCATGGCACTAGAGCCTTTTTGACCTTTGGAAAAGTATTCTTCTACTTCCAACACGTCGGTTTTTTGCAGGTTACGAATTTCTACTGCAAAGCGTTCTATGGATGCTGCCACTAAGCCTAGTTGTTGTACAAAGTCGGCATGAATATCACGGGAAATAACTTGAGTGGAAGCGGTATCAGGTTTGAGTCCTAATTTTGCACAGGCGATCGCTTCTACACGGGGTTCAATGTTGGCATAAGTTCCCACAGCACCGGATATTTTACCAACGGCGATAGTTTTCCGCAGAGTTTGCAGCCGTTCTTGGTGTCTTAATACTTCCGCTAACCAACCAGCTAATTTAAACCCAAAGGTGATGGGTTCAGCGTGAATACCGTGCGATCGCCCGATCATCACTGTATAACGGTGTTCTCTGGCTTTGTTGCGAATTGCCTGAATTAAATCTTCTAACCGTTGCCACAAGATATCCAAACTAGCAACTAATTGCAATGCCAACGCTGTATCTAAAACGTCTGAACTGGTTAAGCCCAGGTGAATATAACGCCCCGCATCACCTACATATTCATTGACATTTGTCAAGAAAGCAATCATATCATGGCGAACTTCCGCCTCGATTTCTAGCACCCGCTGGGGATCAAAATTTGCCTTGGCTTTAATTTCCGCCACCGCTTCAGATGGAATGTAACCCAACTCTGCCTGGGCTTCACAAACCGCTATTTCTACTTGCAGCCAGGTTTGTAGTTTATAGTTTTCATTCCACAGATTGCCCATTTCGGGCAAAGTATAACGCTCAATCACATTCGGGCATATAATACAACCGTCATATTTTACAGTAGTCGTTAGTCATTAGTCATTAGTTATTGGGCATTGGTAAAAATCTACTCTCCCCCTCTCCCCGTCTATTCCCTTCGTCAACTGATAACTGACTCCTCAATTTCCCGCTATAGTATTTAAAACTTTCATAAAGTATAAGTATTTTCACGTCAGTAGACATTAAAACTTAATTTAAAATCCGTGAAACAACTATAGCTTATTTGGTACTGACTGAGGAAAATAATTACAGTTTGAAAGAAATTATACTAACTCTATTCTTGAAAGGGATTACTAGCAAGGAATTCATTATGACAAAAAGTGAGTCCTCTGTGCAGTGTGATGCTATGGAGCTATTACAGTTGTACTATCACAATCCTTCTATTAAACTACGTAACCAACTGGTGAAAATACATCAAGGGTTGGTGCGGAAGATAGCTTATAAATTTAATCATCAATGTGGTGAACCCTACGAAGATTTAGAACAAGTAGGTTATTTTGGTCTAATTAGAGCAATTGAGCGGTTTAATCCCCAGCATGGATATGCTTTTAGTTCTTTTGCTGTACCTTATATTCGTGGTGAAATACTGCATTTTTTGCGCGATCGCTCTACTTTATTAAAAATACCCCGACGTTGCCAAGAACTTTACAATCAAGGACAAAATATTCGTAAAGAATTAACATTATCTTTAGGTCGTCCTGTCAAAGATACGGAAATAGCGGCTCATCTGAATATTCCTCTACACAAATGGCAAGAATGTAAATTAGCTATTCAAAATCGAACCCCTATAAGTTTAGATGCAACTCCAGCTAACTATGTTGACTATCAATTAACTCTGGCTGATATTATCCCTTGTCCTCGTTCTACTGTGTTGCAACAACAAGAGGAAGAAATATTACAGCTACAAGGGGCTATGAATATGTTAGATGAAAAACCCCGTATGGCTGTTGAGTTGATATTGGTGAATGATTTTACTCGCAAGGATGCAGCTAAAAAAATCGGTGCGAGTCCAATGACAGTTACTCGATATTTACATAAAGGTATTCAAGAGTTAATTTCTTGTTTATGTCCACAAACAGAGTCAGAGGTGATGAGTGCTTAGGGAAAGTTATCTGTTAGGAGAGGTAATAGGGAACAGTTTCAGTGTAATGGGGTAGAAAATATCACAAAGTTACTGAGGCGTTTACGCCTCAACTGGCTTTTATCCCTTGCCTGAAGTACCGATAAGTTTTTCCGCCAAGCTCCAAAACTTAACCTCAAGGGTTTTCAGCCTATCTTCTTATAAAACTCTTGTGGGGTGGGCATCTTGCCCGCTAATAGTGTACCTCATGACACCGGAAACTGCTGTATTTTTACCAAAAACCTAACTATGAATTCGTGGTTCAGGGTGCAAAGTTGCTAAAATTTCACTTTCTACTATTGCTAATTCATCAAGTCTGTTCATAACAACTTCTCTATCAAAATAGGTATCTGCTAACACCCAATATATGCCAAAATGACGAGCTTCTGATGCCATTAAACCACGATAAAATTTAGCTAATTCTGGTTCGGGACAGTTGGCGGCTAATAGTCCTAAACGTTCATGGCTGCGTGCTTCTATTAAACCAGTAATTAATAAGTTATCTAAAAATTGTTCTGGTTCTTTTTTTCTGACTTGTGCTTTTAAACCCGCTCCATAGGGTGGTGGTGGTAGGGGTTTAAGGGGAATATTGCGCTTTTCTAACCATTGGTTAACGAGGTCAAGATGTTCTAGTTCTTCCCGTGCGATCGCTGTTAATTCTCTCACCATTTTTGTATTGGAAGGATAACGAAACATAAAGTTTAATGCTACTCCTGCGGCTTTTTTTTCACAGTGGGAATGGTCAAGTAAGATAATATCTAAATTAGCGATCGCCTGTTCTACCCAAGCATCACTGGTAGGTTTTTTTAAGGCATTAATTGTTGGTAAAGGTGAACTTAGCACGGTTGGTAATTGGTAATTGGTAATTGGTAATTGGTAATAGCTACCAAGCTATGGGTTGATGATCTCTAAAAAAGTTACCTGTAGCACTACCATCAGGGAGAGTTGCTAACCAAATGATAGTATCAACTCCTTTTTCCATAATGTGAGGTGCTGGAGAAACTCCTATATCAGTTTTAACCCATCCAGGACAAACGGAATTAACTAAAATATTATTGATTTGTAATTCGTTGGACAAAATTCTAGTCACAGCATTTAACGCAGTTTTAGAAATACGATATCCAGGATGACCAATTTCCATATGAATTAACTGTCCCATCCCAGAAGAAATATTCACAATACGTCCATATTTTCGTTTTTTCATCAAGGGAACTAAGGCTTTAGTAACTCGCAGAACACCATAAACATTAGTTTCCATTGTTTCTTTTAATGTTTCTATTTGCACATCGAAAATACTATTACCTCCATCCCTATCATCTATCATGATATCTGCATTATTAATTAAAACAGCTAATTTGCCAAATTCATTTTCAATAAACGCTGCTAATTTTTGACAACTTTCATCATTGGTAACATTTAAAGGATAAAATATAATACTTAATCCTTCATTTTGTAATGTTTGTGCTGCTTTTTGACCTTTTTCTTCATCTCTACTGGCAATAATTACGTGATATCCTTGTTTTGCCAATTGTCGAGAGGTTTCAAATCCTAAACCATGATTTGCACCAGTAACGACGGCTATTTTTTTGGCGCTATTCATGGTCATTTACTCCTAAATAATGATTTTGTTGTTTATAACTGACGATTTACTAAAGTTGCACTGGCTTGATCAACAGGCATTAATATCACTTCATTAATATTAACGTGATTGGGTCTAGTTGCACAGAAAAATACAACATCTGCCACATCATCAGCGGTTAAAGGTTGTAGTCCTTGATAAACTTTTTTAGCTTTTTCTGTGTCTCCATGAAAACGGACTTCACTAAATTCTGTTTCTACCATTCCAGGATCAACAGATGTCACCCGGATAGGAGTACCTAATAAATCTTGTTTTAAACCTTCAGAAATAGCTTTAACTGCGGCTTTTGTAGCACAATAAACATTACCACCAGGGTAAGTTTGATGTCCAGCAATAGAACCAATATTAATGATATGTCCATGACCACGTTTAACCATACCAGGAACAATATAACGAGTCAGATATAATAAACCTTTGATATTGGTATCAATCATTTCTTCCCAATCTTGAAAATCACCTTCATAGAGTTTATCTAAACCGCGACTTAAACCAGCATTATTAACAAGAATATCAATTTCTGACCATTCTTCTGGTAAACTATTAATAGCAGATTCTACAGCCAGGCGATCGCATACATCTAATTGCAGTAAATGAACTTCTGCACCATGCAATTTATTTAATTCCCAGGCTTTTTGTTCTAACTTTTCTAACCTTCGTGCTGCTAAAATTAATCTGGGATTTTCACGAGCAAAAGTATTAGCACAAGCAGCACCAATTCCACTACTTGCACCAGTTATTAATATAGTTTGGGTGTTAATTGCAACCATTGTTAATATAATCTGTATGTTGTAACTATCTCTGATATTCTATCTTGAAAGGTGACATTAGAAATGTAAACTTTAATTTTTATCCCCCATTATGAGGGGGAAACACACCAACTGAAATCTGCGTTTATCTGCGTTTATCTGCGTTCAGATTACTATTAACCCCTTGACTAAAAAAACGATAATATAACCATGTACTAAATTCCTTAATGGGAAATAGTAAATAAGTTAGGGGATTAACTGTAACAATGATATTTCTAAAATCCCTCTGCGCTAAAAATAAAATTCCCTTAGCCACTTGTTTAGCTGACATGACACCGTAGGGATTTAGTTGACTTTTAAAAGGACCTAAAATCAATTTTCTAATGACACAATTACCATCTAAACGTTTGAGAGTCACGATATCACCTAATGTTCGTTTACTCAATTCATAAAGAGGACTTAAAGCCGGTGAAACTTCAGCTTCTGAAGTATTAACCCAAATTTCTTTAGTTGCTTTTGCTTGAGGCCCTGTGACGGTTGCTGAGAAAATATCTATTAATCGTAAAGCAGAAAAAGTGTTAACTTCGTAGGAGTTTTGAATAGCTGTTGATGTGCGATCGCCATAAACATTTATCCCATGATTGATAATCAAAATATCAACTTTTTGTAAGTTCTCTTTTAGCTGTTCTTCATTTCCCAATTGCCAATTAATTACTTTTAATCCTGTTTGTTCATCTATTTTATCAGGGTTAGTTGTTAAAGCGATTACTTTGGCGTTATACTTGTTAATTAATTCGCTGGTTAATGCTTTACCTAAAGCACCAGAAGCACCAGTTAAAGCAATAGTTTTACCTTTTAAAGAAAGTCCAGTTCCTAATATTTTATCCACAAGAGGAAATACACCACTATAATAAGCATTGACATCATCAAAATGGTGTCGCCAATGATAGGTTCTATTTACTAACCACACAGAAGGAATAGCTTCTAAAGGTCCAGGTAAATGATTATAATCTGTGTCTATTGTACCTTGGAAATATCGCAAAGATGCACCATATAAAAATGTTCCAGAATAGGCAACACCTAACCATAAACCCCATTGTTTTCCCACTAAGGCAACGATAATTAATAGAACTAGCAGGATAATTGACTCAACTATATCATGGTACAATTGAGAATCTATATAAGCTTGCTGAGATACTAAAGATAAATCCCGACGATAAGCTGCATGATGTTTATTATGCCATTTTGCCAGCCAAGTGACTTGATGACACAAAGCATGGTAACTATCCCTGATTATTTCTGCCAGTAATAGGGATAAAATACTCCAGACTGTAAACTGTAAGCAGTTATTTACTAAAATCCCATCAATTGTGAAACTTTGAGCCAAGATCATCATTTTTTTACTAACACCATTCACTCTTAATTATTCAGTCTAACCTTTTTAACAGCATGGGAAAAAGCAACTTGACAGCCTTTACTGCCACTCTCATCCTGATGAGTGCAACTGGAAAAACTGACGACTTTTGATTGTCCATCCATTCCCCAAGTTCTTGAAGTAAAATGGTTGAACGATTTCTTTTAATTTCTACCTTGGTAAATACCCACTGCCAAAACGCACGACGGCAGATACTACTACCACCGACCACCTTAGATTTTGAGATCAGTAGTCGTGCAAAATAAATTTCATATTTAGGGAAGGTGACAGGTGACAGGTGACAGGTGACAGGTGACAGACAAGAGATACAGAGATTTCTATTGTTCTGGTCGTAAAACTACCTGCACAATCCAACGACAAAAATTCATCACCCAAAATATAGATGTTCCTCAACAGCCGCTTGTGCGTAACCAACCATCATTAAATAACATCCTGGATATCCTGTTATCCTGATTCAGACAATTGTTTTGATTTATTAAAATATCTTTATTTGCGTTTATCCGCGTTTATCTGCGTTTATCTGCGTTCCTTATTACTAGCAATTTCAAGTTATAGACACAATAATCCCTTGGAACGTCTAAAAACTATCATAACATAACCATTTCAAAAGTCAAGACCCTTGAAATTACGTTGAGTCATTCGCAGCTATTCTCAATAATTTAGGGGTAAAAAACGGTGTTGAAACTTTTTTAGAATTTTTTAGAAAAATCACAATAAGAATTGTAAAGTGTCAAGTCAGAGGTAGAACCTCTGTGATCACAAAATTACCAATTACCCAAATAAAGTTTTTGTTAAATATGTTTTCCGTAGCGATGAAAGAATCTTTTGAAGTTATTTATAAATAGATATAGATAATCTCGTTAGGAAAATAGCTTATGAAGGTTAACTTGCAACTTAATCTCAATGATGCTGGTGTGGACGCGAATCAACCTAGCAGTCAGCGTCAGTTAGCAATTTCTATTTCTGCGATTGGTGAAACTATAGATCGCAGTGTGCCATTAAATTTATGTTTAATTTTAGATCATAGTGGTTCGATGAAGGGGCGATCGCTGGAAACTGTCAAAAAAGCTGCTTGTTTGTTAGTGGATCGTCTGAGTTCTCAAGATAGATTGAGTATTGTAGTTTTTGATCATCGTGCTAAGGTGTTAATTCCCAATCAAGTCACTGAAGATAGAGAATACATTAAACAACAAATTAACCGTCTTTCTGCGGATGGGGGAACAGCAATTGATGAAGGTTTGCGGTTGGGAATTGAGGAGTTAGCTAAGGGTAAAAAAGATACGATTTCCCAAGCATTTTTACTGACTGATGGAGAAAATGAACATGGTGATAATAATCGTTGTTTAAAATTTGCTGAATTAGCAGCAGGATATAATTTAACTCTAAATACATTGGGTTTTGGTGACAATTGGAATCAGGATATTTTGGAAAAAATAGCTGATGCGGCTCTAGGAAATTTGTCTCATATCGAACAACCTGAACAAGCAGTAGATAAGTTCAATAGTTTGTTTACGCGGATGCAAACTGTAGGTTTGACTAATGCTTATCTGTTATTTTCACTGATGCCAAATGTGCGTTTAGCGGAATTGAAACCTGTAGCCCAAGTTGCTCCAGATACCATTGAGTTGCCAGTACAAATAGAAGCAGATGGACGGTTTACGGTCAGACTGGGAGATTTAATGAAAGATGTGGAACGGGTAGTATTGGCTAATATTTATTTGGGGCAATTGCCAGAAGGTAGACAGGCGATCGCTAATGTTCAAATTCGCTACGATGACCCTGCTCTGGAACAAACTGGATTATTTTCCCTGAATATGCCAGTTTATATGAATGTGGAGCGCATTTACCAACCGAGTATCAATCCCCAGGTGCAACAGTCAATTTTGGCTTTAGCCAAGTATCGCCAAACCCAGTTAGCGGAAACCAAACTTCAACAAGGTGATCGGACTGGGGCAGCGACAATGTTACAAACGGCGGCTAAAACGGCTTTGCAAATGGGAGATGCTAACGCAGCCACAGTATTGCAAACTTCGGCTACTCGTTTACAAGCTGGGGAAGAGTTATCAGAGAGCGATCGCAAAAAAACCAGAATTGTCTCAAAAACTGTTTTGCAGGATGCTCCTCCTAAATGAAAGTTCAATTATTATCGGCTCTAAATGATACTAACGTTGATGCGGCTCAATTGAGTAATCAGCGTCAACTAGAAATTTCCATTTCCGCTGTTGCTGATGAGCTTGATCCCAGTCTACCCTTGAATCTATGCCTGATTCTTGATAAAAGCGGTTCTATGGACGGTGAACCCATCAACACGGTGATTCAGGCGGTAGAACAATTAATAGATCAACTCAAACCAGGCGATGGCGTAACACCCACCTCCGGTGATCGGATCTCAATTGTCGCTTTTGCTGGTATTGCTGAGGTCATTATCCCCAATCAAGTTGTTAAAGACGCAGCCAGTATTAAAGCCCAGCTACACAAAAAGCTTAAAGCTGGCGGTGGGACTATCATTGCTGAGGGTTTATCTTTGGGAATTACAGAATTACTCAAAGGAACTAAAGGTGCTGTTTCCCAAGCATTCTTACTCACAGATGGTCATGGTGATAATGGGTTAAAACTTTGGAAGTGGGAAATTGGGCCTAATGACAGTAAACGCTGCCTAGAACTGGCACAAAAAGCCACTAGAGTTAATCTCACTCTTAACACCTTTGGTTTTGGTGATGACTGGAACGAAGACTTGTTGGAAAAAATTGCTGATGCTGGTGGTGGTACTCTGGCTTATATTGAACATCCCCAACAAGCTGTAGATCAATTTAGCCGCTTGTTTAAGCGTATTCAGTCTGTAGGTTTAACCAATGCTTACCTGTTACTTTCTCTAGTTCCTGGTGTGCGGTTAGCAGAACTTAAACCCATCGCTCAAGTTGCACCAGAAACCATCGAGTTAAGCGTAGAAACTGAAACCAATGGTAGCTACGTTTTTCGTTTGGGTGACTTAATGAAAGACGTGAAGCGGGTAGTTTTGGCGAATGTTTATTTGGGACAGTTACCAGAAGGTGAACAGGTAATTGGACACATTCAAATTCGCTACGATGATCCAGCAATTAGCCAAGAGGGTTTACTGTCTCCCCTGATGCCGATCTATGCAAATATCACTAAGACTTACGAACCTGCTTTAAACCCCCAGGTTTTGCAGTCTATTTTGGTATTAGCTAAATATCGTCAAACCCAAGTAGCAGAGGCAAAATTAGAATTAGGCGATCGCACAGGTGCGGTAACAATGTTGCAAACAGCAGCAAAAACCGCTTTGCAAATTGGTGATACTAAAGCCGCTACAGTATTGCAAACTTCCGCTACTCGTCTACAAGCCGGTCAAGAACTTTCCGAAGCAGATCGGAAGAAAACGCGAATGGCATCAAAGACCATTTTGAAGGAGTAAATAGGTAGGGGTTTAGCAATGCTAAATCCCTAAACTTATTGTTTAGTCTTTTCATAATTGTACCTGTATGGTAATTTATTAGTGACACTTACAGCGGTTTCCGCTCTTATGAGCTACACTTTAGCCCCCTCATCGCTTGCGGGGAGGGGGTTGGGGGTGGGGTTCTTGTACTTCATAACACCGGGAAGTGCTGTATATACAGCAGATAGCATGGTATATGAGGCACAACCTGAACAATAAAACTCTTGTGGGATGGGAACCTTGCCCGTCACAAATGTACCTCACGGATATGAAATTCGCTGTATGTCTTATATTTGGTTTGCTGAGAGTTACACCATACAACTAACTTTATGAAGTTATCTCATGTAATTAGTTTAATTGTTGGTAGTTGTACTACTGCCATCTTAGCCAGTGGTTTATCTTCTGCACAGGCTCTTGAATTTAACTTTGCTTACAGTTACCCAAGTGGAAATGCTTCAGGAATACTGACAACTTCTGATCAGGCTGTAGACATAGGCGGCGGGGATTTTTACTATGTAATAACAAGTATCAGTGGACAGAGAGGAGCTAACACCATAAATAGAATAGCTAATGGAGGTGGTTCTGATAATCTTATTTCAGCAACTGCACCTTTTCATCCTACAGAAAGAGGCTTTTCTTTTTCCACAAATTCTTTAGGATCGGGGTCAGCAGATGGTGTTGGTGTGTACAAAGTTTCTAAACAAGGAAATTCGATTTTTGAAGAACAATTGATTCCGCCGAGTGATCCTTCTCCAGTCAATTTGGTTATAACTCCAGTAACAGTAGTTCCTTTTAACATTCCTGGAGGCGCAAGCATACCCACAATAGGCTCTTTACTCAGCATAGCATTAATGGGAAAATTTAAAAAGAAACGAGATCAAAAAGTTACAGAAATTAGTGAAAAAGCTTGAAAAATTTTAGTTTTCATTGACAAAATACTATATAGTAAATATGAAAATATCAAATATTCATCATATTGCTATAATCTGTTCAAATTACGAAAAATCAAAACATTTTTATGTTGATATTCTTGGTTTTAAAATAATTCATGAAACCTACCGCAAAGCCAGAAATTCCTATAAATTAGATTTACAAGTAGGTAACACCCAAATTGAACTGTTCTCCTTTCCCAACCCTCCCCAACGAGTTAGTAACCCTGAAGCTTGTGGTTTAAGACATCTTGCTTTTGCAGTTGAAAATATAGAAGAAAGTGTCAAATATTTAAACTCTAAAAATATCGAAGTTGAAAATATCAGAGTTGATGAAATTACAGGTAAGAAATTCACATTTTTTCAAGATCCAGATCACTTACCCTTAGAAATTTATGAGATTTAAGATTTTCAACTTATACTAAATAACCATCTTCCATTTTTACAATTCTATCAGCAATATCTAAAATTCTATTATCATGAGTCACCAATAAAATTGTACAACCTTGTTCCTTAGCTAATTTCTGCATTAAATTCACCACATCTCTACCAGACTTACTATCTAAAGCTGCTGTGGGTTCATCTGCTAAAACCAATTGAGGATGATGCACCAACGCACGCGCAATAGCAACCCGTTGTTTTTGTCCTCCTGAAAGTCCATCAGGATAATAATTCAATCTTTCTCCTAACCCGACAATTTTTAACATTGCTGCTGCTTTTATTTGTGCTTCTTTAAAAGAAATCTGTGGATCATTTTCAAAAGGCATTTGTACATTTTGTTGAGCATTTAAAAACCCTAACAAATTATGTGCTTGAAAAATATAACCTATATTTCGTCGCACTTTTACCATTTCATTTTTATTTGCACCAGCTAATTCTTTACCTAGTATTTTTAAACTTCCACTTTGTACAGATCGTAAACTACCAATTAATGTTAACAATGTGGTTTTACCTGAACCAGAAGGCCCAGTCATGATAACTATTTCTCCTGGTTTTATTTCTAGGTTGATATCAAAGAGGATTTGTTTTTTTAATGTTCCTTCTCCATAGTAATGGTTGAGGTTAGATACAGAAATTGCTGGTGTTGTGTTCATGGTTTTTTTGAGGAAACGAACCGCAGAGACGCAGAGTACGCAGAGGAAGATATTTTTTGTTTAAAAGACATCAGCAGGATCAGCAGATTGAAGTTTTTGCATTGCTATTAATGCCGAAATTGAACACATGATAGTTGTGAGGGTAAAAATAAAAATCGCTCTATCTACTGTCATCATTATTGGTAACAATGTTGCTTGACGAGTGATTAAATATAAACCTTGAGAAATTGCAAAACCCGGAATAAAACCAATAGCTGCTAAAATTAAAGCTTCTTGAAATACGATTACTAACAAATAACGATTTTTAAAACCTATGGCTTTTAAGGTTGCATATTCTGGTAAATGATCAGAAACATCACTATAAAGAATTTGATAAACAATAACTGCACCAACCACAAAACCAATTATTGCACCTAATGTAAATGTGAACCCTACAGGTGTACTTGTATTCCAAAAACTTTTTTCTTGTGCTACAAATTCCTGTTTAGATAAAACTTTCACATCTTTGGGTAAATTTGCTCTTAAATTTTCTAAAACCCAATTTACATCTGCATCATCTTCTAATTTTATTAATCCAAAATCTATTAACCCGCGTTGTCTTCTTTGTGTACCAAATAAACGCAGAAAATTGACATCACTGGTAATAATATTACCATTCACACCAAAGGAAGTTCCTAATTGAAATAAACCAACTACATTCACCTCAAAGCGGTTATGACCTTTCCAAAAAATTTAGTGAATGTGTAGGTTATTTTTGGCACGCTTCCCAGCAGCAAATTTACAGAGAATTAGGGAAACTAGAAACACAAGGTTTTATTGTTTCTGAAATTATTCCCCGTGAAGGCCGTTTAGACAAAAAAATATATTCCATTACTGAAGAAGGTAAGGAACATTTAAGAGAGTGGATGAAAAAACCTAGTCAACCAGATACAATCAGAGAAGATATATTAGTAAAAATATTTTCTGGTGATTTAGTACCAGTTAAAGTTTTAATTGCAGATGTAGAACGTCGTCAGAACATACATTTAGATAAATTATCAAAATATCAAGAAATTGAACAAGAAAATTTTTTAAAAACAGAAGAATTAACAAAAGCAGAAAAATTAAAATACCTAGTTTTAAAAGCAGGAATTAGATGTGAAATAGAATGGTTAGGTTGGTGTGATGAAGCATTAGAAATACTGAAAGATTTATGACCACAAAAATAAAAAAAGCGGGCAAAATGCCCGCCAAATAAAATAATAAAAACATCAGATAACTAAGCAATAACGAGGAAATCACTACCACTTAAAGTAATAGCAGAATTACCAATTTCCGCAAACTCAAACACAGTATCCGTACCTAAAACACTACCATCTTGGTTATAGAATAAACTGCCAGTTCCTTGACTATAAACAATTCGCGCACTACTAGCATTCACCAAACTATTATTAGCTACAACAGCAAAATCAGTTAATACTTGTCCTGCGCTATTTGTCATAGATTTAAAAGTTGATTTACTCAATAAAATCTGATCTTGTCCTACCACAAATTGAGTAATTGAATCAACACCTAAACTACTGCTCAAAGACCGACTATTACCTTTAAACTGATATTTATCACCACCTGTTCCTCCATTCAAAGTATCATTTCCAGCACCTCCCCAAAGTAAATCATTTCCAGCTTGTCCAATTAATTGATCATCTCCATTTCCACCCAGGATAGTATTATCTAAAGAGTTACCAGTTAATACATCATTAGCTAAACCACCAGTGACATTTTCAATCACATTATTAGCAGATAAAACCAAACTCAGATTACTATTTACTGTTTGTAATGCAGTAGTTCCTAAGTTGATATTCACTCCAGTCTTAGTACCAGTAAAATTAATTAAATCAGTGCCACCTGTGGTAGTTTCGTTAATGGTATCTGTTCCTAAAACAGTATTAGCCGCAAACAAATAACTGTCATTACCGGCTAAACCAGAAAGAGTATTATTGTTGCTATTCCCTTTGATGATATTTGCATTGGCATTTCCTGTACCATTAATTGCATTTTTCCCAGACAGCGTTAGATTTTCTACTCCTACAGGTAAGGTGATGGTGCTGGAAGAACTCAAGGTATCAGTAATTGTGGTTAATACACTACTAGCTGTGCCTAAGTTGCCATTAGTGGGATTACTTAATGTTAGATTAAAGGTTTCATTCGCTTCATTAACAGAATTATTAAGAATGGGAATACTAATGGTTTTACTTGTTTCCCCTGGGTTAAATGTTAATGTTCCGCTAGTGCTGGTGTAGTCTGAACCTGCTTTGGCTTTTAAGTCAGACGTTGCATATTGAACTGTGATAGTTTGGTTGCTGGTATCGTCTAAAGTGACTGTATAAACCACATTTTGGGAATTGGTTTTACCTTCTACTACTGTTTGTTTTTTGCTGAGATTAATATTTACAGATGATGCAACAACATCTTGATTATAGGCAAAGTAATCACCTGTGAGACTCAAGCCTGTTTGATTTCGGATTATACCAATGAGTTCATCTGGTTCTGTTCCCGGTTTATTTATGAATATTTGAGTATCTGCACCGACAACAGTCAAAAGGTAATTACTGCTTGTTCCTTGCAGTTGAATAACATCCCCTTCTGTGGGGTTAAAGTCTTCAATTTCGGCATAGTCACTGTTACCATTGGTGGTACTATTACCGTCATCATAACCAATCCAGGTGGCATCACCTAGTATAAAGCGATCTGCTCCAATTCCTCCTTCTAGATAGTCTCTTTCACCGCGTCCAGGGTTTATGCTGGTGGGATCTACTCCAGTTAGGGTGTCATTACCTTCTTCTCCATAGACATTGTCATCACCTGCACCCCCTGAGATAGTGTCATTCCCATCTCCACCATAAATCCCGTACCAGTAGTAGTTTTCACTGTCTGAAGTACCAACAATTACGTCAGCAAAGGCAGTCCCTTTAAAACCTCCATTCAGTCCAAAACCTTCGTTGAAACTTTCAATGGAGATGAGAGTGTCAACTTCACTACCAATGGTAATAGTTCCATTACCCGTTGTCGGGTCATAGGTCATGGTTAACCCGGTAGTGCGATCGCTATAATCAGCTACATAGTAGTCAAATCCTGTACCGCCATTGATGGTATCGTTACCTATATCGCTATAAATAACATCATCTCCAACACCACCATTTAAGCTATCATTGCCATTACCACCATACAAGTAATCATTTCCAGCATCGCCATTGAGAACGTCATTACCTTCTTCTCCATAGACATTGTCATCACCTGCACCCCCTGAGATAGTATCGTTCCCATCTCCACCATAAATCCCGTACCAGTAGTAGTTTTCACTGTCTGAAGTACCAACAATTACGTCAGCAAAGGCAGTCCCTTTAAAACCTCCATTCAGTCCAAAACCTTCGTTGAAACTTTCAATGGAGATGAGAGTGTCAACTTCACTACCAATGGTAATAGTTCCATTACCCGTTGTCGGGTCATAGGTCATGGTTAACCCGGTAGTGCGATCGCTATAATCAGCTACATAGTAGTCAAATCCTGTACCGCCATTGATGGTATCGTTACCTATATCGCTATAAATAACATCATCTCCAACACCACCATTTAAGCTATCATTGCCATTACCACCATACAAGTAATCATTTCCAGCATCGCCATTGAGAACGTCATTACCTTCTTCTCCATAGACATTGTCATCACCTGCACCCCCTGAGATAGTATCGTTCCCATCTCCACCATAAATCCCGTACCAGTAGTAGTTTTCACTGTCTGAAGTACCAACAATTACGTCAGCAAAGGCAGTCCCTTTAAAACCTCCATTCAGTCCAAAACCTTCGTTGAAACTTTCAATGGAGATGAGAGTGTCAACTTCACTACCAATGGTAATAGTTCCATTACCCGTTGTCGGGTCATAGGTCATGGTTAACCCGGTAGTGCGATCGCTATAATCAGCTACATAGTAGTCAAATCCTGTACCGCCATTGATGGTATCGTTACCTATATCGCTATAAATAACATCATCTCCAACACCACCATTTAAGCTATCATTGCCATTACCACCATACAAGTAATCATTTCCAGCATCGCCATTGAGAACGTCATTACCTTCTTCTCCATAGACATTGTCATCACCTGCACCCCCTGAGATAGTATCGTTCCCATCTCCACCATAAATCCCGTACCAGTAGTAGTTTTCACTGTCTGAAGTACCAACAATTACGTCAGCAAAGGCAGTCCCTTTAAAACCTCCATTCAGTCCAAAACCTTCGTTGAAACTTTCAATGGAGATGAGAGTGTCAACTTCACTACCAATGGTAATAGTTCCATTACCCGTTGTCGGGTCATAGGTCATGGTTAACCCGGTAGTGCGATCGCTGTAATCAGCTACATAGTAGTCAAATCCTGTAGCTCCATTAATGGTATCGTTACCTGCATCACTGAAGATAATATCATTTCCACCACCACCATTTAAGCTATCATTACCTTCGAGTCCATAAAGCCTATCATTACCGCCCAACCCACTGATAACATCATTCCCAGTAGTTCCTGTAATGGTATCATTACCTGACGTACCCGAAAGATTCGCTTGCTCAACTAAAACACTTTCCCCATCCACATCAATAACTGCTGTATCATCCTCATTCTTTAAAACCTCTAAGGTTGCAGCATCCAAACTATTACCTTGCACTAACTCAGCAAAAATTGCCCCTTCATCTCCTGACGCATCCAAAGTATTAATTTGAGCATCTACAAAATGCCCAATTTCTTCCAATAGCACTCTACTAATGGCTTCCGGTGTTCCTGTTTTGACAAGGTAATCTGATAGGTAAATTGTGTTTGTACTGATAGCATAAGCACCCTGAGCAGTTCCTAAAATGCTGCTATCAAGGATTTCTATTTGCGGAATTTGACTGAAATCACCTGCTTGCCATTGTAAACGTAAGATTTCCGCAAGATTACGGTTGTATGCTGTACCAAAGGCGGTATCTAAAACATACCCAAAACTGTCTAAATTAGACAAGTTTGTAAGGTAAGAGTATGTCAAGTTTAGTGATTGATTAATTATTAAGCTCATAAAGTCTTTTTACGATTTAATTTGATTTACACATTTTACTCATGCTAACTTGCGATTGACAGCTGAATTGATATAAATAAATGCAATCTATCGGAAGAATTACGTAGTGGTATTACTTATGATTGTGAATACCAAAGTATCTACAACAACTCAGATGATTAAGACATCAACATCATAAAACCAGGTGGTAAAGGCCTCTTCCAATACTAGGGTAGTTAATATATGTGATTCGTTATCTCCGAGATAACAACTACAAAACTACTATTCAGAATTTCCGAATGAATATGAATATAAGAAGATATTCTTAAATCCCCTAAATCTACTGAAAAAGGGGTGATTGGACTTTAACACCAGTTATCAAGAGGTGCATAAAGTTAATTTATTAACCAAAGACAATGGGTGGTAACTGTTTTAAAGTCGTCCTAATAAAATAAATCCAGACCAATAATAGGGAGAAGAATAGGGTTTTGTTTGCGGTGATAATTGCCTTTGTTGCTCAATTTGTACCTTGATATAACTGCTCAATTTTGATTCCTGTGGCTGCAAATTTTCCAGTAGACATTCATACCATTTAATCAATTCTTCAACAGTTATTTCTTTTAACCAATTCGTAGCCTCAGATAAAGCAATTACTGGAGATTGTCGAGAAATTAATTGGCGGTAGAACTCAATACTTACTAAAGCCGTTGCAGATTGTTCAACATTCCAAATTGTACTCAAAACATAAGGAACACCAGCAGTTAATAAACCTGTGAATAAACCCACATATTCACTGCTGATACTCTGAATATTATGACTAACGTTTTCAGAATTAATAAATGTGAACAGATGATAATTACCAACATCTATTTGACTGATTTCTGCTAAGGTCAAATTTTCTTTATCTGCTAACACCAAAGCTGATTTTTGTACTTCCTTGGAATTATTGATTATATCACCCGTGAAATGGAATATATTGTAATTTGCAGATAGGGCATTTTTGATATTTTCTTTATTAACTTGTTCCCCTTGTAAGTGTTGGCAATTATTAAACATATTTTTCACAATTGCTACTGCAAAGTCAACAGTTGTGATTTTATAACTATTTATATTCTCTTTTATATTCTCTATATTTTCAACACTGAGTAAATTTTTCTCTTGCCAATTTAAGGAATCATATCTATTTAATTCTAATCCTACCTGTACACTAGGTAAGTAACTAATAGTATAGTTACACTCTGATTGTGCATTGCAGAAAAGAACATGAAGTGGTAATTTATTTAAATCACGGTGGGGAATCAAAATCAGATTTTCGATTCCTTCTAGTTCCTGAATTACTGTAGAAATATTGAGGATATTTTGTAATTCAAATAACCTCTCTTCCATATTTAATTGCCAGGAATGATGATTATCTGGGTGTTGAGTTTGGTGATATTGCTGATATTCTTTTTGCCAATTTTCTAACCATTTCTCGAAGTCTACTAGACGTTGTACTGCTTCTGGTAGGGTTTCTACATCTTGAATAGGTGTTAGTAATAAAAGCGGTGATGGTGCTTCATGTTTAATAATAAATGTGTGTAAAGCAATGGGGCTAAGATGCCAATAAATAATGGCTGTGGTGGGATTTAATAAGTTTTGATTTTCTGGATATTGGGGAGAGTAAATTTGCTCCTGCCAACCAGAAAGCATTAATTTTAAACAAGTATTTTTTGAATGTTCGGCAATTTCCCAAGCTTCTACTAAATCACCTGTTTCTACTGCTAAATCAACACCTAATTGTTGGAAACCGATAAACTTTAAAGCTAGTTGTTTTTTACTTTGTTCTGAGCGGTTTGTTTGATTTAGTAGTTGTTCTAATATGTATAAACCTTGTTGCTGTAATTCTTGTACTGCTGATATTTCTCTCAAGCCTAAAAGCACTTTACTGAGAGATTGTAATACTTCTAAGTGCAGTTCTGTAAAATCTTCAGCTGTTAGGGTTAATAATGCCTGTTGATAGTCAGATATAGCTTGTTGCCAAAAATGGTGGGGTATGGATTGTTTTTTGCCATGTTCGTAATGTGTATTACCCAGGGCTAAATGTAATCTTCCCCATCCTTCTGGGTGGGTATCGGGACGCAGATATTTCAACCCTTCTTGATATGTGGCTAGTTTGCCTTCATAACCTCTACGGTTCAGGGCAGGATTTGATGTGGCAATGGTACTGGTTACACTGAGGGATTCTTTTTCATTAACTGCTTTTCCTACAGCTAAAGCCCTTCCCAGCCAAGCTTCCCAGTAGTCAAGTTTGATTTCTAGGGCGTTATCATAGCAAGAAATAGCTTCTGGCAATCTATCTAAGTAAAACAGTGCTACGGCTTGATTGTACCAAGCAAGGTGAAAATCAGGTTTGATGTTAATAGCGTGTTGATAGGAATCAATAGATTCTTCTCTTTTGCCTAAGTTCTCTAAAGCAATACCTCGGTTATACCAAGCAAGGTAAAAATCAGATTGAATTGCTAAAGCCTGATCCCAAGAGTCAATGGCTTCTGACCAACGTTGCAGACTAAACAAGACTACACCACGGTCAATGAGAACTTCGTGATAGTCTGGTTGAATTTCTAAGGCTTGGTTGTATGATGCGATCGCCTCTGCAAACTGTTCCACAATACTTAACGCCACCCCTCGGTAATACCAAGTTTCTTGATCTTCTGGTTGTAAATTTAACGCTGCTTCATAACTAGAAATCGCTTCCCAGACTAATCCTAGTTTTAACAAAGCTAAACCACGACTAGCCCAAGCTTCTTGATAGTTAGCTTTAAATTCTATAGCTTTATCGAAAGATGCGATCGCCTCTTCAAATTCTCCAAACTCACCAAGAACTCCCCCCCGGTTATACCAAGCTTTAGAAAAATCAGGTTTCAGTCTCAATGCTTGATCATAAGCGGCAATAGCTTCTTCAAATCGGTGTAAGTGAAATAAAGTTAGACCTTGATTAAACCAATATTCATAAGCATCAGGTTGCAGTTTAATAGCTTGACCATAAAAAGTTAATGCTGCCAATAAATCACCGGATTTAGCCTGTTGTAAACCTTGATAAAACCACTGTTGAGCCTGGTTCGTGACAGTGAGTTGAAAATTATTCCGCTCAAAAACTTCCGGGTATTGACTTTGCCTACTGTAGGCATCGCGCAGCGATAATTCCGAAGCAAGTTGCTGAACTAAACTGGTACTTTGCTCCAACCTGACCACCAACTCATCTAAAGTCTGTGCTACTTGTGGTTCTAAATGGGTCAAAGACTGATCCAACGAATCAGCTACAGGAGATGGTAAAACGTGTTCTATCTCCTCAAAATCTGGCGCATCCTCCCTAGCAAACTCAAAAACAACAGGTTCAGATGTCTGTAAGTTTTCTTGATAACTCAAGTTTTGAATGTCAGGATTACCCCAAATCTCCTCCAAATTAACAGCTACAGGTAAAATATTGACTTGAGCTTGTTCTTCATAACCCCACAGTTGTTCACCCAAATTTCTGAGTAACTGCTGTCCTGGACTATCTGTAATAGTTTCCGCTGATGGTGCGGCGAAAACCTGTGTTGGTTCTGCAAGTTCTTCTAAATGTTGTTGTGAACTTCTTTCTAAACTTTCCTCATACCTGTTAGCTAAAAACTCACGGCTTAATAGCTGCACACCAATTTCTGATGCCAACTCACCTACTTTACCTATATTTAATTCACCTAGTTTTACCATCCGCGTTGCAGTTTGACTATTTGGTGCAGGAGAAGACAATAATCTCTCACCAAATATCAACAACCAATCTATCCAACGCTCCACAGTGATGCGAGGCTCCATCCGCTGCAAAAATTTCAGGGCCCATTCTTGTCCCTTTGCTTGATGTACACCTTCGAGTAACTCGTTAAATAACAGTTCTAAATCAGCATTAGTTAACTCCGGTAAAGTTTGTCCCACCTCAAACCCTTCTAAACCGTCAGCATCTTGAAGCCGATGATTTTCAAAAGGGTACTTGAAAAAATTATTAAGCCACTGCAATAGCCACCTGAGCATTTGCCACATTCTTGGATTTTCTTTCTCCTAGATTGTAGCTATCGTTGTGTCAAAAAAATCATTAATTACCTAACAGATTATTCAATTAATTGAAACATGGATACATATTGTTAGAAAAAACACACAAAAACTTACTAAAATACAGATATGCCCTAGTCTAATTCAACTTTCTGGAGGTGAAGATGGATCTAGTCCCTGGGCTTGATTGATAAGTGCCTGAATAATTATTTGCGGATCATCAGTGTCAATACCAAAATCTTGCACAATTTGCTGGCGTAATTCTTGATTTTCCTGCAACATGATCAATAATTCATCCCATGTCACAGTTTCATACTCTTCCTCTGAGAAATTTTCATGGGCAATAACTGGTTTAGCTGCATCTGGGCCTTCGTATTCCCAAACTGGTTCACCTGAAATGCGAGTTAGTAGCTTCATCCCAATTTGATATGCTCTATCACCAACTTCACCAACTTCTAATTCGCCGAGTTGTACTAATCTAGATGCTAATTCATTATTAGGTGTAGTTGCCTTTAATAATCTTTCCTCAAACTTATTTAACCATTCTAGCCAGCGTTGAATGCTGACACGATGCTCTAGTTTGTTTAACCAGTTTTGCGCCCAAGCTTGTCCTTTAGCTTGATGAACTCCTGCTAAAAGTTCTGTAAATAAAAATTCTAGATCCGTATCACTCAGGGGCGGTGCGGCTGTTTTGTCAATATTCTGTTTTACTTGCGGAGGACTCTGTTTACTGCCAAACAAACCCCGAAACAATCTTTTAAGCCATTGAATTAACCGCTTGAGCATTATGCTGCACCATTGAGTTTTCCTGTTAAAATTCTAGCGATGTTCGGTAACAATCAGCTATCAGTTATCAGCAATTAGCGGTTAGGTTTCCCGCTGTCTTTAATGGATATTTATTGTTAGAAAAAATACAATACTTTTTTATACTTCAATAAATATACTGAAAATACTTTTTCTGCTTTTTCCTAGAGGAAACGGTCATCAGTTGTTAAAATAGTGAAACCCCAAACTCTAGTAAGTGGCGATACTCCAAACCTGTTCATTTTTATAGCCGTGGACAAGGCGGTTAGGACATTAACTAACACTAAAACTTAGATGCTGAAAGGCTTTCAGCACTGTTACCTGTCAACTGTTCCCTGTCACCTGCCATAATTGATTACCCCCATGCCTTACGAACCCCTACACCATAAGTATCGCCCTAAGAGTTTTGCTGAACTCGTAGGACAAGAGGCGATCGCTACCACCCTGACAAATGCGATTAGTTCGGCAAAAATTGCCCCTGCCTATTTGTTTACAGGGCCTAGAGGTACGGGTAAAACTTCTAGTGCCAGAATTTTAGCTAAATCCTTAAATTGTCTGAAAAGTGACAAACCCACCGCTGCACCTTGTGGAGTCTGCGAAATTTGCCAAGGCATTACCAAAGGCTATTCCTTAGATGTAATTGAAATTGACGCAGCCAGTAATACTGGTGTTGATAACATCCGGGAATTGATAGAAAAGGCACAATTTGCCCCCGTACAATGTCGTTATAAGGTTTATGTGATAGACGAATGCCATATGCTCAGTACCCAGGCATTTAACGCCTTACTGAAAACATTAGAAGAACCACCAAAGCACGTAGTCTTTGTTTTAGCCACAACAGACCCCCAAAGAGTATTACCAACAATTATTTCCCGCTGTCAAAGATTTGATTTTAGACGAATTCATTTACAAGCGATGGTTAACCATTTAGGTGCGATCGCCGCCAAAGAAGATATTAATATTACTACTGATGCACTTACCCTAGTTGCCCAAATTTCCCAAGGTGGTTTAAGAGATGCAGAAAGCTTATTAGATCAATTGGCATTATTACCCTCAGAAGTCACACCGGATCAAGTTTGGGACTTAGTCGGTTCAGTTAGTGAAAAAGACTTATTAGTTTTACTAGATGCGATCGCCCAAGATAACTCAGAAATAGTCCTAGATGCTACCCGTAAGATTTTAGACCGGGGACGAGAACCCCTGATCATCCTCCAAAACCTAGCCGCCTGTTATCGAGATTTACTCATCGCCAAAACCGCCCCCAATCGTCAAGACTTAGTGGCTTGTACCCAACAAACCTGGCAAGAATTAGTTAACTTTGCCCACAAATTAGAAATAACCACCATTTTACGCGGACAGCAACATTTAAGAACCGCAGAAGTCCAACTCAAAAACACCACCCAACCCCGGTTATGGTTAGAAGTCACATTACTGGGATTATTGCCCAGCGCTAACATTCAAACACAAGTAATAACACAAGTCACAACACCAGCAGCAAACATTCCCCAAGCTGTTAGCACTGCTACTATATCTGCACCCCCACAACAACCTACTTATCATCAACCGACAAATTACAATCCTCCCCCATCTCCAGCACCGACTTATAGTCAACCAAACCATTCACCACCACAAACAGCACCAGAACCTGTACACACATCACCTGCACCGGCAACTTCCACTGCACCTATCCCAGAAACCGGATCAGCAAATCAGGGTAATTTGGATCAGATTTGGGAACAAGTCCGGGCTAATTTTCCCATGCCTTCTCGACAAGCCTTACTGGGGCAAATGTGTCAGCTAGTGGAATTTAACGGTAATTTAGCCCGTGTTGCTGTTAGGGGAGCAAGATGGTATCAAACCCTCAAATCTGATCTACCAATGATGCAAGCAGCCTTCCAGCAGACATTTCAACGTGATATTCAAGTCCAGCTAGAACAAGCCGGTTCATCAAATACAACCACAGCCACAAAAAATTCTCCTCCACAAGATTCTACCCGTGTTCAGCAACTACCACCAACAACTCCTACTTATTATCAACCACCGCCCCAAACACCACCAGTATCACAACCACCCCAAACACCACCGCCCACAATTGAGCCTGTAGTTACAAACACAACCCCAGTAGAAAATCAGATACAACCACCAAAACCGACACCAGTATCACAACCGCCTGTTTCATCTTGGGATCATGAACAGGTTAACAAAGCGGCTAAAAGTTTAGCTAATTTTTTCTCTGGGGAAATTATCCGTATGACAGATGAAAGTTTTGATTTATCGGATGTTGGAGTTTCACCAGATATGGAAATCTATGAAACCGATGATGATTATTAGTAATTGGGAAAAAGATGATTGAAAAAAACCTCTTCCCTGTCACCAGTCACCTGCTATTCTTACCAGAATCAGCCGTTATGATTGGTGGTCCTGCTGTCACGACTACAAATTTATCAGGATCTAATAACTGACGGGCAGCTTGATTAACTTCCTCAGTGGTGACTTTTTGAATTTTTTGGACGAAATTACGTAATTCTGACTCGTTTAGTCCATAAAACTTGTTCAACAGAATTCTGTTATTTAACTGCTCTGGTTTTGACAAAGAAATATTATAACTACTAATTAATGTGCGTTTAGCAGTTTCTAGTTCTGCTGCCGTCACACCTTGTTGATGTATCTGTTCTAAAAGTTTACGGGTAGTGGCGATCGCCTGATTAGCATCTTCTGGGTTAGTTTGCATTTCAATCAAAAATGTGCCAACATTCTTTCCACCTTGGAAATTACTGTATATGTTATACGACAAACCCAGGCGATCGCGCACTTCCGCACCCAGTCTACTAGATAAGCTATCTCCACCCAAAATTTGATTTAACACCAATGCTTGATAAAATCTCGGATCTTGGCGTTTAATCCCCACATAACCCATATAAGTTACAGCTTGAGACTTACCAGGTAACACAGAATTAATCCGCACACCTTTATTTGTAACTACCACCTGGGGATACTCTACCACCGGTGCTTTCCCCTGCACACCCCAATCACTAAATTTAGCATCAATCAGCGATCGCACTTTTTCCACATCAAAATCACCCACTAATACCAAAACCATCCGATCTGGGCGATAATGTTTCTCTCTAAAAGCAATCACATCTTCTCCTTTGATATTACCGATACTTTCTTGAGTGGGGAAAATATGTAATGGGTGACTTTGCGGATACAGCGACTGAATAAACTTTCTATTCGCTACCTCATAAGGATCTTTTAAATCTGAATTGAGAACATTTAAAGCCTGTTGACGACTAACTTCTAACTCTTCCGCTGGAAATGTACTATTTCTGACAACATCCCCAATAGTTTCTATCAACACAGGTAAATCTTCCCGTAAACCCTGACTCTGAATACGCACACCTTCCCGTAAAGCCGTAAAATCTAAACTTGCACCTCTATCTTCCAAAGCTTTACTGATATTTGCAGCATCCTGAGTTTTAGTTCCACTCATTAAATTTTCTGCAACCAATGACGCTAACCCAGCTTTATCAGCTTGTTCAAATTCTTTACCAGCTTTGATATAACCACCTACCGTCACCGTGGGACTACTATGATCCGGTAATAATAACACCTGCAAACCATTGTCAAAAGTTAACCTTTGTGGTAGAGGCAGATTTTGAATTAAATTACTGCTATCTTCCTTGATATCTGGTAAATACTTACTCACCTCATCCGCAGTAAACTTTACGTCTTGAGTAAAACTTTCTTCCCCAGCAACGATAGATGAACTATGACTAACTTTGACATTTTCTTGAGGTTCAAAAAAACCAACTGCTGCTAATTCTGGTTTGAGATACCTATTAATCACATCTATCACATCCGCCGCTTTCACCTGACGAACTTTTTCTAAATACTTTTCTGTATATTTATAGTCACCGGCAACTAACTGATCATTAGCAAACTGCATTCCTTGACTGGTAATATCACGCTTATTTAAAACCACATTTGCTATCAATAGTTTTTTCGCACGTTCTACCTGTTCTGGTGTAATTCCCGTTTCCACAAGTTTAGCAATTGCAGACTTGACAGAATGATTCACTGTTTCTAAATCTTGATTCGCTGCAACATCCACAGATAAATCATACCAACCAATTTTACTCAAACCCACAACACGAGCAGAAATGCCAGTAGCTAAACCAGATTTTATTAAACTTTGATGTAAATAAGCATTTTTTCCCGCAGTTAAAACATAATCCATCACCCCCAAAACAGGTATATCTGGATGATGAAGATCAGGAACAGGATAAATCATTTGTAATATTTTACCCGCTCCCGGTTCTCGTAAAATAACGGGAGAACTAGGAATTTTCGGAGTTGGAGACTGGGTAAATTGGGGAGGTTGTTGACTTTTAGGAACTTGACCAAAAATTTCCTTAACTGTTTCTAGAGTTGATTTGGTTTGAAAATCTCCCACAATCACCAAAATAGCACGATCAGGATGATAAAACCGCTGGTAATATTCCCGCACCTGTTCAACCGTCAGTTTTTCCACATCCGCTGAAGTACCAGCAGTCGGTAAACCATAAGCACTATGAGGAAATACCGATTGCATCACAGCACGTTTGAGACGATATTTTTCACTATTTTCATAACCTTGTAATTCAGAAATTACCACCCGCTTCTCACTGCTTAATTGTTGGTTATCAATGAGCAGGTTTTTCATTCTATCTGCTTCTAGTTCTAGCAGTGCTTTGAGTTTATCCTTTTCCGCTGTGTGGTAATATGCTGTTTGCTCATAACTGGTAAACCCATTGTTATGACTACCTAAAGCACTAAATAGTTTAGCAAATTGAATAGGTCGGGATTTAGTACCTTTAAACATAATATGCTCCAACTGGTGAGCAATACCGTTAATTCCTGGAGTTTCATTAATAGAACCCACACCATACCAAACTTGCACACTTACCACAGGTGCGTTTTTCACTTCTTTAGTCAGGACAGTTAACCCATTGTCTAAAACAGTCTTTTGGACATTGTTGGTAATAGTGATATTATTTTTTGGCTTGCTTACGAATATTTGCGGATAATGTTCCCCATTTACTGTAATTAATTTTTGGCTACCAGAAAAGATAAATTTCAACAAAAAGACTGATATTACGGAAAATAGGCATAAAAATAGAAATAAACGATATCTGTGAAGGCTAGTAATTACAAACATATTATTTTTTATATACAGGTAAATAAAACTACATTTTTTTACCTATACATCTGTAGTTTTACTTTTCTGGAAAATTTTCTTAGTCATTGGTAATTGGGTTACTAATCTTCATTCCCTATTTCCTAAAAACCGGATAAACTCTAAAGGTAAACCATCAGAGTCAGCGATAAAAGTAACTTCCAGGATGCGATCGCCTATTTGTTGCTGAGTTGGTTCTAAAAGAATTTTGAGGGGTTGCAACTCAGAAACTAGAGAGATTCGCTCCTTTAAGTCAGATAACCAACTGTGTAAATCTGGTACAGTTTCGGTTAAATCAAAAGAAAGATGGTAGTAACCCACATAATGCTCATCTGCAAAAGCATCAGGTGCGGGTTGAGGCTGAGGAATTTGGATTAATTCAATCCGACTATCTAACCCTTCCATCCAGCAAGCTAAAGTATAGCCGGTAGTGAAGCGATCAGCAACAGTAAATCCTAACTGCTCATAGAAAGCGATCGCACAGTGGATATTAGCAGTCCGAATAGATGCGTGGTGCATAAAAGGGAGAGGGGGTAATGGGGTGATGGGAAAAGGTTTTTAGATAACTTTATTGTCACTGGTAAAGATAATTTTATAGTTTTGTGCCGGGTTATGGATACAGAATTTTCCTGATTGTTCTTTGACTAACATCACAATATAAGGAGGAGATATTAGAGTATCTACCCAGATTTCTGCCAATTCCCATGCAGTTTTTTGTTTTGATGTTTGTTGCAGCATTCTCAAAATTTAGAAGTTTAAGAAAGTACCTTAACCGTTTGCCATTTGTTGCACATCATTAATAAATCCTCTCACTGTTTCAGCATTGGGAGATTGAGTACGCTGCAATATCTTTAAAGACTGATGTAAATAGTCCAGTGCAGTCATAAAATCTCCTTTTTGATATGCTAACAACTACCCTAACATTGCCAAAGTCGCGGCTTTTCCTTGCACATCCCCAATGCTTTTATCAACTTCTAAAGACTGGTGAAAAAGGGCGATCGCTTTTCTACATCAACGATTGCATAAAATCATTCACTGCATCATATTGATCTGCCATTCGAGAATAAAACTCTAGTGACCGCAAATCCAATTCTGGTAATAATTCACTCTTACTTACTAAATCATATCCTGTAGAACGCAAACAATAAACCGAAATTACACCATCTTGCCAAAACCAAACCTCTGATACTCCGACTCGACGATAAATTTCTAGGGTTTCAATTCCACCACTGGTGACTATTACCTCAATTGCTAAATCTGGAACTGGTTTGCGTGTACCCAAACAATAAGACTCATCTGGTTCTTTGCGCGCGCCTAATTCTTTTGTTCCAATTGTCGTACTACCACGTCCATAAAAACGAATATTTTTCACCCGCATATAAATCTCTAAAAGCTGACCTAAAGTATTTTTAGGTTCTTCATGGGTATCAGATAAAGGAGGCATAATTTCTAAACACCCATCTAAATAAGTTAATTGCGCTCCGGTTTCTGCCAAATCTGCATCTAATTTTTCCAGAGTTTCCCATGTTAGATTTGATAGCAAAGCTCCAACTGGATTTATTTCAGCTTGAGAAATTGTGACAACCATCTGATTCACCTTTTGCGAGATCGCTATTTTTATAATATCCTAATTGCCTATAAACCCACGGACGGGGGTGATTAGGCGTTTACTACCAATATCCACTTTTTTGTTAAAAAATTAGAGGAGAGTTCTTAATTAAGTTAATGTAATTGTATTATAAATATCTAATGCCTTTTGCAGATTATTGATAATTTCCCTCACGCTTTGAGAATCGGGATATTGAAAATGCTGACGATAAAACTTTATATACTGATATAAGAAAATACTGATTTATGACCAGACAACCCCACGACCAACTAGCCAAAGAATATCTAGAAGAATTATTAGCACCTCTAGGAGAGGTCAAAACCAGTAAAGATGTAAAAAGCGAAGTTCAGGAAATAGATGTTTGGTTTGTTCCGACAACAAAATCTATAAATTCAGAATTAGGATTATTAGGAAAAATGGCGGTTACAAGTTGTCTTTTTGAACCTTACCGTAATGCACCTAATGAGATAGAAATTAGAAGTTGTTTGTTAAAATTATATAGCGTTCAGGGTGAATTATTACGACAATCAAAAAGAGAAAAAAGTTATATTTCTGAGGAAGAATTACCCTTTCTATGGATTTTAACACCAACTTGTTCAGAAAAAATCCTGGAAGGTTTTGGAGCGAAAGCAAAGGAGGGATGGGAAAAAGGAGTGTATTTTCTGCCAAAATACCAGAAAGCGGTTATTGTTGCTATCAATCAGTTATCCGTGACAGAGGATACACTATGGTTGAGAGTATTAGGAAAAGGTAGAATTCAAACGGAAGCTATCAGCAAAGTTGTTGAACTTTCACAAGAGGATGATAAATGGGATAGATTAGTAGAAATATTTGCATCTTGGCGGAAAAATTTAGAATTGAATAGTAATGTCAATGATGAAGAAGTAAGGGAGTTAATTATGAGTTTATCACCAGCATATCTAAAACAACGGGAAGAATGGAAACAAGAGGGAATAGAAGAAGGAAGACAGGAAGGACAAAAAGACGGACAACGTTTGATGGTAGAGAGTTTGTTAGCAGTGCGTTTTGGTAATTTAGATGAGGAGTTATCTACTATTATCAGTCAGTTGATGGAACTTTCTTTAACGGAAAGAACTCAGTTATTACTTAATTTATCTAATCTTTCCCGTGAGGAATTATTAGCTAGGTTTAAAGTTGATTGAACTCAGGTTTTATTTGAAACTTCAATTAGTCAAAAGTTTTAGGTTAAGTTAAGGGACAGCGCAACCCAACCAAACTATTAAAATGTTGGGTTTCGTTACCTCAACCCAACCTACAACTAATTAATAGAAGGTTGATGTAAATTTAAACCTTTAATAAAGCGAAAATCTTTCACATTCAAGGTATATAAATCAATCTGATGTACTAATGATGTTGCAGCAATTAGAGCATCAGGAATACTTAATTTATGACTTAGAGAGTAATTTTCCATTAATGCAATAAACTGAGTAGATATCATGACATCAATGGGGAAAATATGGAGTAGCTTTAAATGATTTTTAATTTTTTTTTAACTCCACATTATTGATAGCACCATAGTATAATTCAGCTTGAGTAATAGAACTAATGGCTAATTGATTGATACCCAGAAAACTTAGTTCAGAGATCACCTGAGAATTGTTTTTATAAAATTCTATGATGATATTGGTATCACATAAAATCATTTATTTTCTGTTCTCCATGCTTGTTGACGAATAGATTCAGTGGTAATATTTCTATTTTCCCACATTCCAGCTAAGGCAAAAAAATCTTGTTGATTATCAGCTATATTTGTGTTATCTTCTACGACTTCTACAGAATTGACAAAATCTAAAGCCGAAATAATTTTTAATAGCATTTCTGCTTTTTCTTTATCCGCCACTTGAATGATTAATTGTTGCATATTCGTTGTAGTTGTTTAAATATATATATTGTTTATAAATTATACCACTATTTTTATTTTATGGATAGAAATTACCTTAACTCTTTGCCATTTGTTGCACATCATTAATAATTCCTCTCACTGTCTCAGCATCGGGAGATTGAATACGCTGTAATATCTCTAAAGACTGCTGTAAATAGTCCAGTGCAGTGACAAAATCTCCTTTTTGATATGCTAATAAATGTCCCAACATAGCCAATGTCGTGGCTTTTCCTTGCACATTGCCTGTGCTTTCATCAATTTCTAAAACCTGTTGGTAGAGGGCGATCGCTTCTTCTATTTTCCCTGTGTTGGCGTAGATTATAGCTAAACAGTGCAAAGTAGCGGCTTTTCCTTGCACATTGCCTGTGCTTTCATCAATTTCTAAAACCTGTTGGTAGAGGGCGATCGCTTCCTCTATTTTTCCCATCTTGACGTAAATACGTCCTAATTCGTGCAAAGTCGCGGCTTTACCTTGGACATATCCAATACGTTCAGTGATTTCTAAAGACTGGTGAAAGAGGATAATCGCTTCCTCTATTTTTTCCGTATCCGCGTAGATCGTAGCTAAACAGTGCAAAGTCGCGGCTTTACCTTGGATATCCCCAATGCTTTCTTTGATTTCTAAAGACTGGTGGAAGAGGATGATCGCTTCCTCTATTTTTCCCGTATTGGTGTAGATGTAACCTAAATTGTGCAAAGTCACGGCTTTACCTTGGACATTGCCAATGCTCTCTTTGATTTTTAAGGACTGGTGGTAGAGAGCGATCGCTTCCTCTATTTTTCCCGTGTCCGCGTAGACACCAGCTAATTCGTGCAAAGTTGCGGCTTGACCTTGGACATTGCCAATGCTTTCATTGATTTCTAAAGACTGGTGGTAGAGAGCGATCGCTTCCTCTATTTTTCCTGTGTTAGCGTAGATGTAACCTAAACAGTGCAAAGTCGCGGCTTGACCTTGGATATCCCCAATGCTTTCATTGATTTCTAAAGACTGGTGGTAGAGAGCGATCGCTTCCTCTATTTTTCCCGTCTTGACGTAGATACGACCTAATTCGTGCAAAGTCGCGGCTTTACTTTGGATATCCCCAATGCTTTCAGTTATTTCTAAAGACTGGTGGTAGAGGGCGATCGCTTCCTCTATTTTTCCTGTTTTGGCGTAGATAAGGGCTAATTGGTGTAAAGTCGCGGCTTTACTTTGGATATCCCCAATGCTTTCTTTGATTTTTAAGGACTGGTGGTAAAGGGTAATCGCTTCCTCTATTTTTCCCGTATCCGCGTAGATGATAGCTAAGTTGTGAATAATTGTCGCTTTTTCTGTTTCCTCTGTTGCTGGACAGAGTTCTAATGCTTGTTGATAATGTTGGTGTGCTTGTTCAATTTCTCCAAGTTCTTTTTCAGAACGAGCTAGTTGATGCAAAATGCGATAGTCTTCAACTGTGTTTAAGGTGGATTTGCACAGATGCAAAGCTTCACGAAAACGACTTTTCTTCTTCCAATTACCTGCCAACGCTGATCCAACTATTGAAGCAATTTCCCCTTGTTTCCCCAATAACGCTAACCGATGAATTTCTAACCTTTCTTCCTCTGTCGAAGTTTCTGCTTCTTCCCACCACAGACGATACAACACCTCAGCCGCTTGTTGATACAAGGTTTCTATATTCGTGGGTAACTGCAAAGGCAAAATTCTCGGTACTCGCAACGACTCATCAGGACTAACTTCCAACAATCCCAAAGCCACCGACCGATTGATATAATTTTCCAAATTGGGGATACCTGCACAAACTGCGGTTAAAGCTTCTCTAGGTACTGGTAACTCAAACACCAAACCCAGCGTCAACATTTCCTGCATTATCTTATCCATTTGTTCCAGCAAGGCTTCAGCTAAAACCTGTTCTCGCAACTCCACCGCATCAACTTCCAACCGATTGAGAATTGCCACCACATCAACACTCTTATCCCCCCTCATCGCTTGCGGGGAGGGGGCTAGGGGGTGGGGTGATGCTTGCAAAATCTTATTCAACCATTCCAGCAACCGGGGATTACCATCAGCTAATCTCTTAGCTTGAGATTTCAAATTCTCATCTACCTGAGATTTTGCCCCAAAAGCCACAAGACGACTACACTTTTTTCTTAAATCTGCCCCCCGCATTCCTTCCAATGGTTGTTTATGGAAATACCGCAATTGGCTAAATTCAAATTCATAACGACAGGTGAGAATTAAGCGATGGTTGGTGTATGTTTCCCGAATTGCCCAAACTAAAGCTGTTAAAACCTCTACCGCTGATGTTTTCAGAACAAAGCTATCCTGACGAGGTTCTAAATTCACCTCAAAATCATCCAACACCAACAAAAACGGCTTTTCTCCAGCGTCCCACAACTGCTGAAATACCCGCTTGAATCTAAATCTCAATTCCTCATCAGGATTTTGTATCTGTTGGCGTTGTTCGTTATCATCCAACTTATCCACCAACCGACTAACTAAACTCGGTTCATCAATTCTTCCCACCCAAACTACACGCTGGAAATTCGGCAGTCGGTCACATAGTCTAGCTGCTACACTACTTTTACCTAAACCACCCATGCCATAAATTAATACCCCTATTTCTTCCGTTGATTGAGTCAACGTCCTTAAACAACTTTGCAACTGACGACGACGACCGACAAAACTCTCACGGGTGGGGACTTTTACCTTACCCGCACCATCTAAAAATTCCGTAGTCACAGATGGTGGTGGTGCTGGTTTCCTTCCCCTAGTCCGCAACGGTGTCACCAATTCTCCTGGTAAACTATCTGCTGCATATAATCGCAATAAATGCCAATCCCGCGCTTTGTTTTTGATTAATGTTTGATAGGTACTGGCAACCGCTTCGGTGATTTGTTTTCCTGCGGCTAATTCTCCATATAATGTCGCTGCTGCTTCTGTTGCATCAGATTCTAAAACTTTTTGTCCCCATCCCAAAACGGCTTTTGCACCTGCTTTTAGTAATTCTTCCGCCATTGAAGGTACAGAACCAGAATTATCATCAACACTTCCAGCTTGTCCAGTGCGACAACCAGAAAGGAAAATCAATTTGGGGATGCGGAATTGTAGTGCTTCTTTAATATCTTCTGCACTAGCATAATAAGCCGCACCTGTTTCGGTTTCGGTAATAAATTCCGGTTGTCCGTTGGTAATTGTGGCATGACCGGTAATATGGAAAATATCAAAATAATCTTCACCGTAATCATCCACCAAATAACCCAACTCAGATAAACAACCGCTTTCTTCCACTGTCAAAGCTAAAGGTTGTCTTCCCGTCGCTGTTAAAATTCGTGCTTCTTCGGCTTCATAATCTAATACAGGTTCTACTCCTTGGGGGGAAGTAGCCATAAATAAGACTTGCAAAGCGCGGTTTTCTGGGTTTTTCTCCACAGACAATGTTTTTACAGAGTCCGATGATACCCAGCGTACAGGAATAATTGATTTTTGTACCAGAAAGCTTTTTCCATCGTGCAGAACTTCCCAAGGTAAATGGGCGAGTTTTTCTGCTGTAGCAATGGCTAAAATGATACCTTGGCGTTGATATTGGTTGATGAGTTTTTGTAACCATCTGTCGCTCCCATCCAACCAGTCATAGAGTCGTTTTCCGGTAACTGCGTAATCTTCCGCAAAGGAGGAAACGTAATAATCTCGTTCCGCTATTTGGATTAAATCACTAATTTGACTGAGGGGGAGTTTACGGGTTTGGTAATGGTTGGGATTATCAGTAAAATAGCGTAACTCGGCGTAATCATCGGTAGTTAATTTAAGTTTGATATGGAGAGTTATCATAGGGGTGGAAAAATAAGAGTTTGTTTATTTATACGCAGTTTTGAGATTAATTCCGTATTTTCATGTTGAGGAATTTTGCCAGGGAAAATAAGCCAGAAAATAAGCCAGGGAATAAATTCCCTGTCTGAAAGCTAAAGTCGGTTAAAACCGACTGGGTGATAGTGATAGTAAATTTTTGGCGTTGCTGAATTTAAAGATAGGAAATTGAAACATTATCAAAATTAAACTCTCATTCTTTGCGCCTTTGCGTGAAAAAAATCTTCCCATCAACAAAAGTGATTTAAGAATCTAAAATTTGGCAAATTTGCTCAATTGTGGCATTTTCTAACAGCAGTCGTCTACCATTGCGGCCGACAATCAGAACTTTAGCAATCTTTTTACCTGACTGCTTTTGTTTATACTCTTGATACCATTTGCGAATTTGTTCAGCTATAGCCAGAGTTCCACCCACCAGACCAACTATAGTAGCAACAGTAGTAATGACTGCCTCTTTTTTCACATCTTCTGAATCTACGGTATAGTTACCAATTATACCTTCAATTGCCAAAAGTTCCTCTGTAGCTGTGATCGCATCCTCACCTTCAATAGCAAATTTAATTTCTGTCATAATTTCATCTACAATTGATCTATTAATAGTTGTTTATAACAAAACCAAAATCATAATAACACTTATTTGCTAATCAATATCCAGCGATAAATATACCCACTTCTATCTCACCCAAAATGCAAATTACCCAAAGTCTCCACACGGCTATTCTCATCACCAACTTAGAACAATCAGAACACTTTTATGGCACAATATTAGGACTATCAAAAATTGACCGCACCCTCAAATATCCCGGTGCATGGTATCAACTTGGTAATTATCAAATACATTTAATAGTTTCCTCATCTGTCCCCACCGAAAACCAAAACGAAAAATGGGGACGTAACCCACACATTGCTTTTTCAGTTGTAGACTTAGAAACAGCAAAAACAGAATTACAAAATCAAAATTATCCCTTTCAAGCTAGTGCTTCCGGTCGTGCTGCCATCTTCACCAAAGACCCAGATGGCAATATCATTGAACTCAGTCAGCAATAAAATCTTTCTGAAGATAGAGTCAAGAATATGAGGTTAATAATTTAGCATAGTTAATATAATTACTGAGAAAATTTTACATCATTACATGAAAATATGACACACTTATTCACAAGAATTACCTCTACTGTTTTAACAACAGTCGCTCTCACCATAGCCGCATCTACAAATCTAAATTCACAAGTAACAGCCCAAAATACTGGCTTTGCTACAGAAATTCTCAATGCACACAATAAATATCGCAAAGAAGTTAATGTTCCTGCCCTAAAATGGTCTAATACCTTAGCAAATAATGCTCAACAATGGGCAAATAACCTAGCTGCCAAAGGTGGAAATTTACAACATAGTCAAAATACTGGCCAGGGTGAAAACCTCTGGGGTGGTACTGCTGGTGCTTATAGTTATACACAAATGGTTGATAGTTGGGGTAGTGAAAAACGGTATTTTGTGAATGGGACTTTTCCTAATGTCAGTTCTACCGGTAACTGGTATGATGTTGGTCACTATACCCAAATGATTTGGCGGAATACTACATCCGTGGGTTGTGGTGTTGCCCGTGGTAGTGGTAAAGATATTTTAGTTTGTCGTTATAGTCCTCCAGGCAACTATCAAGGACAAAAAGTGTATTAATTGAGTAAATGAAAATCATTGCTTACAGTTACACAAATCCCCTGTTAGAAACATCTCCCAATCAAAATATTTGGGGTTGGGAGATAGATCAAATTTATCAAGATTTAGGAAAGAGAACACAGTTACAACAATTAATTAATGATTGCAAAAAACAACCTGCCAATTATTTACTAATTCGTCGTTTAGAAGAATTGGGAGATAATTTAGAACAGGTAAATAATTACCTTAACCAATTAGAAGCAATGGGGGTAATAGTCATTGCAACAGAACAAGAATATACTTCTGAATCTGCAAAATTTCGGGTTGAATTATTAAATTTACTGCAAGAAGTTCAGCGTCAACAACGTAGTCGCAGCATCCGTCAAGGACACGCAAAAAGTCGTTTAGAAGCCTCACCACCACCGGGTAAAGTTCCCTATGGCTACCGCAGAAGTAAAGGAAAATATCTAATTGATAGAAGTATTTCGCCGATAGTTAAAGATTTTTTTGATAACTTTTTACTTTATGGTTCTTTGCGTGGTGCTGTGCGTTTTTTAGCTAAAAAATATAATAAAAAAATTTCTGTGACTACCGGAAAACGTTGGTTAATAAATCCCGTTTATCGTGGTGATACAGCCTATCAAAATGGGGAAATTATTTCTAATACTCATACAGGTATTATTTCTAAGGAAGAAGCAGCACAAATAGATAGGCTTTTACGTCGCAATAGTCGTTTACCCTCTCGAACTGCCAGCGCACCTCATTCTTTAGCTGGTTTGGTTTTTTGTAGTCAATGTCAATCTCGAATGAATGTTACTCGTGTAACTCAACGTTATCAAAATCAGGAATATTTATATTTACGAAATCCTCAATGTCCCCAAAATCCTAAATGTCGTGCTATTCCCTATCCAGATATTTTAGAAAAAACCATAGAAATTATTTGTCGAGATTTACCTGTAGCAGTATCAGGAATAAATTTTCCGCAGTTGGATACAATAAAAAATAGTCTCAATGATAAAATTACCAAGCAACAAAGTATTCTGGAACAATTACCAAATTTAATAGAAACTGGGGTTTTAGATGCAGAAACAGCAAAGTTAAGGTCTTATAAACTCCGTACAGAAATTTCTCAATTGCAAGCTAAGTTAGCTATTCTTCCGCCTGTTAATTTGCGTTCTGTAGCTGAAGCTGTTTCTATTCCCCAGTTTTGGTTAGATTTATCAGAAGTAGAACGGCGTTTTTATCTACGAGAATTTATCCGTCAAATAGATATTATACGCGAGGGTAAAGAGTGGATTTTACAGGTAATTTTTATTTTTTAGTCATTACTAATTACCTAATTTTTACCTGATTTACCTGCATTTTTAACATTCATAACTTTACTGAGTAGATCATACCAAAAAGGCGCTCCCATTGCAATAGCCACTCCACTTACTATCCAACCAGCAAACATTGTCAACAAACTCACAATAGGCACACTATATATTTTAAAATTATTCCAACCCATTTGTTCTTTTAAGTTGTCATTTGTCCAACCAATTGGTAAGTTAAGATCCTGTAAAATTTCCTGGGTATTGATATTTTGGATATCCGCAGCATTAGGTTGTCTTTCTATTGTTTGTTCTGCTTTATAAACAATTGCTTCTCGTAATACAGTATCCTTTGATAAACGATCAATAATATGGAATGTATCTGCATTAGCACCGAAAGCTAAAGCAATACCAATTAAAATAGCGACTCCTTTGGCATTTCTTTTGTAAACTCCACCAGCACGCTGCATAGAACTATCAAAACAGGTCTCAATTTCCTGACGTAAAATTTTAATTCCTTCTTCTGTACTTTTCGCCTTATATTTTGCTTGTTTAGCTATACTGACAATGTTGGTTCTAATTACTGGTGGTAAACCATCCACCACTTCTTTAATAGTTTGATATGTTGTATCTTCTGTATTACTTATGGATGTTTCTAGACCACCATATACAGCACTTCCTGTTTCCATAATACACATAATTTCGTTAATATTGGGTTTGAGACTACCAATAATAATGGCTTCTTCCACACTAGGAAAAATGTGTTTATGGAAGGCTGATAACCGTTTACACGTTTCTCTTAAAACGGGATTTTCATTTTCTAGGTTGGCTTGAAAATTGTTGATATACTTATCCATGCTATCTTTCATCCGGCCAACGCTGGTATCTATGTCAAATTTGTTATTTTTAAAATCAACAACAATGATGTCATATTCTAATTGTAAGGTTTCAAAATCATCCTTGATATCTTGAGTAATATCATCTGGTAATGCCCCAGCTTTAATTTGCTTTAATGATCTAGTTAAAATTACTCTGATTTCTTGTAAATGTTTATTTTTAAATGTATCAAGTCTGGATTCTGTAACATTATGGATTATGGTCGGTAATTTTAGTTCTTCAATCAGACTTGTTGCAAAAGTATCGGCAGCTATATAAGATGGTCCACTATGTCCATGACCAAACATTTGTTCTTTTGGTGATGATTTAGCCGATGATTTAGCCATTGATGTTCCTATCTTATTACTAATTCTCGCCACCATCCAAGTAAATTTTCTGGGTAAAGTTGCCAAAAATCCCTTTGCTTCTTGGTTGATACTTTTAATTAAAGGATTACTGTAAATGTTGTTGACTAATTTAATTACTTCTGGTTTGTCTGAGTCATATAAATTACCGGATAAAAAGATTTCAATGGATTTTTTTAAATGTCCAGCCCGCCACTGGAGGACTGTAGCGATTAGTTCTTGAATTTCTGATGCTAATAAACTTAAAATTAGGTAAATAAAAATTAACCCCAAAGCTACATCTAAAATAAAAGGTAGGCGCATTGACAGACTCCTTGATGATAGTTAATTTACTCATGTTTGTATTATTTATATCATTTAACTTGGATAATACTTGTTAAATTGTTTAAAAAATAACTAAGAAAAATGTTTTTCAAAAAATTATCATTATTCAGAGAAAACTGAGGTAATTTGGGATCTAGCCATTGCCTGTGAAAATAGTTTGTGGCAGTGTGGCAACATTGGAGATTCACTCTGGTCTCTATGGAATTTAACCAGTGAGTAAAATGATGAGCATACAATATGCAAGAAGGAAGCTATATTTGGAGTCGTCTGGAAAGACAACATCACCCAGTTGATAAGTGGATTGATGGTATATGGCTGATAGTTTTACTATTGGCGGCTATGTTACTGTTTAATATCAATTTGGGGGGAATGCCTCTCAAAGACTGGGATGAGGGCATTGTGGCGCAGGTAGCTAAAGAAATTTGGAGCGCACCAGCAGGTTCTCTGGGTTGGCTTTACCCGACTTTGGGTGGTGAACCATACCAAAATCAGCCCCCTTTAATGCACTGGTTAGTGGCTTGGGCTTATGCCTGGGGTGGTGTAAATGAGTGGACGACTCGCCTCCCTGGGGCTATGGTTACGGCTTTTTCTGTACCTTTGTTATATTGCATTGCTAGGGAATTATTTCGCCTCCGTTGGGCAGCTATTTATAGTGCCTTAATTTATCTGACCATGCTACCTGTGGTGCGTCATGGCAGATTAGCAGTAGTAGACGGGGTAACAGTAACATTGTTAATGATCATGATGTTATGTGTTTTGCGATCGCGTCGAGATTTGCGTTACTGTCTGGGCATAGGTATTAGTTTTGGATTAGTTTGTCTAACTAAAGGTGTATTAGGTGTTTTTCTAGGGGTTATTGCTGTAGTTTTTCTGTTTTGGGATACACCAAGATTACTAGCTAGTTCCTATTTATGGATAGGAGTTTTCATCGGCATATTACCGACTTTAGGTTGGTATCTTGCCCAATTTTTACGTTATGGTTATACTTCTCAAATTGAGTTAGGTAATCAATTATTAAATCAAATTAATACTGTTGCTCATGGTCAACCTCAACCACCATGGTATTATTTGATGGAAATTCTCAAGTCTACATGGCCTTGGCTAATCTTTTTCCCGCAAACTTTGCGCTTCACCTGGGAAAATCGGAATCTTAGCTGGGCAAAATTGATTATAGTTTGGACTGGTGTCTATTTACTGCTGATTTCTTTAGTTAATATCAAATTACCTTGGTATTTATTCCCCATTTATCCTAGTTTTGCCTTGGCGTTTGGTTTTTATATCACCCAGATAGAAAATGTCCGTCTTTTTTCATCCTATCCCCGTACTTGGGTGACAGGTTTTGCAATTTTGGCTGTTGTAGCTTCTGCGGGGAGCATTTATTTTAGTTTGGGGAGCATAGGTAATACAGATTTACAAATAATTTTTGCCGCAGTAGCTTTAACTATGACTTTAGCCGCAATTTTGGCAGAACGAGGTGATAGACAATTTTTAAAGATTTTGGTTTGGGGAAGTTATGTTTCTCTGTTTTTGTTGATGAAATCAAATTATTGGGTTTGGGAACCAGAACAAGCTTATGCTGTTAAACCAGTGGCAGCAATGATAGCCAGTGCTAACCCTACCGCAGAGAAAATTTACACGTCTTTTCCCTACCATCGTTCATCTTTGAATTTTTACAGCGATCGCACCATTATTCCTGTTTCTGACCGAGACTTAAAATATTATTGGCAGTCTGAGCAAAAACCCTATCTTCTAGTTGATACTTCTACTTTAGATACTCTCAACCTCGAATCTTTTCAAGTAGTTGATCAAGTCGCAGGTTGGCAATTAATAACGAAGGGAATAGGCAATAAATAAGCTCTTGGGGGTTTCCCCCATCAGCACTTGCTTATGCTTATAAAAACTAAAACTAACTAATCATAGATATAAAAGTAAGTAAGTTGGTGCGAAAAAACCAAGGTATGTTACAAAATGTAAAATTGTCTAAAAACCTCTTCCCTCCTGCCTTGCCATAACGATAAATATTCGTGCTTACCTACTTAAATATCTATTGCTATTAACCGTTACATTTTTGTGAGGGATGGTAGCTTTTTGTGGTTGCTGCCATAAATCATGACTATTTACCTATTACCATTTGGTGGCAAAATCTTTATACTAACTTTATAATTTTTAAAACTGTCCTGTCAGAAATTATTACACCCATTAATGAAAATTCTGTCAGTTTTTTTAGAAGAAAAAGTAATTTGAAATCAATAAATAGCTGAATTTTCAGAAATATTCTCCGCTATTTATATACATTGCTAATTAATTGCCAATTACAGGCTGTCTAAGTGCAAATACTACCCAAATGGAGCATAATTCATGGTTTTTGACCAAAAAAAATTCCAAAAACTGGTGAAAAAATCAACTCCTAAAGTTTCTAAACCAGTCATAAACAGTCATAGATTATTGATGTTTCCTATAGTGCTAATAGCGCTACTAACAGCCAGTTGTGGTTCATTACCAAAAGAATCAGCCGAAGCACAATCTAGAAGACCTGGTGGCAGAAATCCGGGTAATAGTGTAACTGCTGTAGACGTAGCGATCGCTCGTACCAAAGCATTAACAAACCCAGCAGATTACATCGGTAACACCACACCATTTCGGACTGTTTCCGTGCGATCGCAAGTAGAAGGAAGATTAATCGCCTTAAACCTAGACATCGGTGATACCGTCAAACGAGGACAAGTCATCAGTCAGTTAGATGATGTGTTATTACAAACATCACTACAACAAGCAGAAGCGGAAAAAGCCACAAGTCAATCGGAAGTAGCCAGAGCAAAAACCCAAGTTAGCAACGCTCAAGCAGAAGTAGAAAAAGCCAGACTAGAACTACTGCAAGCACAATCAGACTCCCAAAGACAGCAAAAACTCTTCAAAGAAGGAGCAATCTCCGAACAAACCGCCCAACAAGCCAAAACCACAGCCCAAACCAGCCAAAAAGCTCTACAAGCAACCATCGAACGAGTTAGAACCGAAAAACAAGCTGTAGAGGCAGCCCAAGGAAGAGTCTTTGCTCAACAAGCAATAGTTAAAGCAGCAAAAGAACGACTTTCCTACTCCCGTTTAATCTCCCCCATCACTGGAGTAGTCGCAGAAAAAATCACAGAACCTGGTAATCTCCTACAACCAGGAAACGAAGTCATCAAAATTGCTGACTTGAGCAGAATTAAAGTTATTGTTCAAGTTTCCGAATTAGAACTAGGCAAAATTCAAGTAGGGCAATCTGTACAAGTGCGTTTAGATGCCTTCCCAGATCAAAACATCATTGGGAGAGTAGCGCGTATTTCTCCCACAGCAGATCCTATAGCCCGTTTAATACCCGTAGAAGTAGTCATTCCCAACAGTGGGGGAAAAATTGGTAGTGGACTACTAGCAAGAGTCAACTTTACTACCGAAACACCAGAGCGAGTAGTGGTATCAGAGGCAGCAATTAACAGTAAAGCCAGAGAAACCCAAACAGAAATGAACACTGGCAAAATCTTTATAGTTCAAGAACAGGGTGGTAAAACCACAGTGCAAGAACGGTCTGTAACATTAGGGAAAAAAGCTGATGATAAAGTTGAAATCCTCTCAGGGTTACAACCAGGAGAACGTTATATTGTCCGTAGTAGTAAATCATTAAAAGACGGTGAAACTGTCAAATTATCAATTTTGTCAGAAAAGAAAGTTGACAGTAAATAAACACAGATCAAGAAGGATTAAAATAATTGACTTGAAGATTTTTGAGTATTAAAAATGCAAACAAAAAACAACGGATTTAGTATTAGCAACATTTCAATTCGTCAGCATATTGGTACTTTAATGCTGACCTTGGCTGTAATTGTCATTGGTGTATTTTTCATTATTCGTTTACCTGTAGATTTACTACCATCAATTACCTATCCCCGGATTGGGTTGCGAATAGAAGCACCAGGAATTTCCCCAGAAGTAGCAGTTGATGAAATCACCAAACAATTAGAAGAATCTTTTTCAGCCACAGAAGGAGTAATTCAAGTTTTTTCCCAAACCCGTGAAGGCAGAATTAGTTTAGATTTGTACTTTCAACCAGGAGGAGATATTGATCAAGCCTTAAATGATGCTACAGCAACCTTAAACCGAGCCAGAAACAGATTACCAGATACTATCGAAGAACCACGGTTATTCAAATTTGATCCTTCTCAATTACCGGTTTATGAATTTGCTATCACTTCACCTAGTTTAAAAGATGTTGATTTACGAGTTTTTGCCGAAGAAGAATTAGCTCGTGAATTAAATGTTGTCCCAGGAGTTGCCGTGGTAGATGTATCAGGAGGAGTACAAGAAGAAGTTAGAGTCAATATTGATTTAGATCGTCTCCAATCCCTGGGAGTTGGTTTAACTGATGTCTTAAACGAACTACAAGCGCGCAACCAAGATATATCCGGTGGTAGACTTTTAGGTGCAAATTCTGAACCATTAACCAGGACAGTTGGACGGTTCAAAAATGCCCAAGAAATTAATGATATTTCCTTTGAAGTTTCCACTCCTAATTCTAATATCAAAAACCGTGTTTATTTACGTGACTTTGCTCAAGTCATTGATGGTTCAGAACAACAAAGAGTATATGTTTTATTGAATGGTGAACAAGCCGTAAAAGTTAGTATTCAAAAACAGCCAGATGCTAATACTGTCAGCGTTGTAGATGCAGTTAAGAAACGTTTGCAGGAACTACAACAAGCTGGAGTAATTCCTGCCGCATCAATTCTGACTCCTACCTTAGATGAATCAATATTTATTCGCAATTCCCTAGCGAATGTTACTACTTCTGGTTTAATTGGTTCTGGTTTAGCAGCAATAGCAGTTTTATTGTTTCTCGGTTCTATTCGCCAAACTTTAATTATCGTTCTAGCCATTCCCTTAGCATCATTAACAGCTATTATTCTCATGGGATTTTTTGGCTTATCCCTAAATATTTTTAGCTTAGGTGGTTTAGCTTTGGGTGTAGGAATAGTAGTTGATAATTCCATCGTCATGCTAGAAAATATTGCCGAGGGAATTAATAGAAAAAAACGACAAAATCAGTCATCAAAACTATCAACATCAATAGTTATTGAACAAGCAGCAGAAAGTAGTCAGGAAGTTGAATCAGCATTACTAGCTTCCACAAGTACAAACTTGGTAGCAGTATTACCATTTTTGCTAATTGGTGGTTTTATTTCCCTAATATTTAACGAATTAATTCTCACCATTAGTTTTTCAGTAGCAGCATCAATTTTAATTGCCGTTACCGTTGTTCCTACGCTGACATCACGGCTATTAGCTTTACCAATTTCCAGTTCATTAAATGACACCTGGTTTTTTCGGGCATTTAACCGTCGTTTCGATGCAGCCACTAAATTATACAGCAACTTTTTATCAGGAATATTAAGTTGGCGGTTATTAACAATTGTAATTGCGATCGCCTTTTTTGGTGGTGGTAGTTGGTGGATATCCCCTCAACTGACCCAAGAAATTTTGCCCCAAATAAATACTGGACAAGTTAGTTTATTTGCACAATTCCCTCCAGGAACACCCTTAGAAACAAACCAAAAAGTTATGCAGGTTGTAGATAAAATCCTGCTGCAACAACCAGAAACAGAATATGCCTTTTCTACCATTGGTGGCTTTTTATTTGGTAGTAATAGTACAGCCAATTCCTTGCGGAGTTCTAGCACCATTACCCTGAAACCAAACACAGACATAGATGCTTTTGTTGAGCGTGTCACTCAGGAATTTAATCAACTCAACCTAGTAGATATTCGTCTACGTTTAAGTCCTGGAAGAGTCAGGGGTTTAATTCTTAGTAACTCACCCATCCGGGGTGCTGATGTGGACATCATGTTACAAGGGAATGACACTAATACTTTAGAACAAGCAGGACAGGATTTATTAGCAACTTTAGACGAGAAAGTTACCTCACTCAGATTTCGTCCTGATGCTGATCCGCGTCAACCAGAAATACAAATTTTACCTGACTGGGAAAGGGTCGCAAATTTAGGTTTAAATACCAAAGAAATCGGTGATACGATTCAAACAGCAATTACGGGAAGTGTACCCACCCAAATCCAAAGAAATAATCGTTTAGTAGATGTCAGAGTTGAATTAAATGATGCTTCAGTACAAACAGTCTCCCAACTAGAAAGATTACCTTTATTTGTAGAAGGAAATCAACAAGTTCGTTTAAGTGATGTGGCAAAAATTGCTGAAGGTAAAGCACCAGGAGAAATTCAACGTATTAACCAGCGACAAGTATATCTAATTGCTGGTAGTTTAGCTGAGGGAGCAAGTTTAAGTCAGGCCTTTGCAGAAGTTAATCAAGTCCTGGAAGATGTGGACTTTCCTGAAGGTGTGAGTCTTTTACCTAGTACCACAGCAGCATCAAATCAACAAATCCAAAAATCTCTCCAAACATTGGGGGGTTTAGCGATATTTTTAGTATTTGTAGTCATGGCAGTACAATACAATTCATTGGTTGATCCGCTAGTGATTATATTTACTATTCCCCTAGCTTTAGCCGGCGGTATTTTTGGTCTTTACATCACAGAAACTGCTGTTGGTGCAACTGTCATTGTTGGCGCTGTTTTATTGGTAGGTATTGTAGTTAATAACGCTATTATTATGGTGGAATTAGCTAATCAAATTCGGGAAAAAGAAAAAGTTGACCGTCGTACCGCTATTTTGAAAGCAGCACCTCAGCGTTTGCGTCCTATTCTAATGACAACAATTACTACAGTCTTAGGGATGTTTCCCCTAGCTTTAGGTATTGGAGAAGGTTCAGAACTTTTACAACCTTTAGGTGTTGTGGTATTTTCCGGTTTGTCTTTAGCAACATTACTAACTCTCTTTATTATCCCCTGCTTTTATACTCTCCTCCATGATGTTGTTGGTGGGAATTGGGCAAAACCTGTAGTGATTAGATTACGTATTTGGAAGAAAAATTTCACAAAGGCATAATTATAATGCCTAATAGAGTAAACGTAATTAGGAACATTGAAAAAATAGATATAAAATCTTTTTTCTTGTTCCTAAATTATTGGCAAGCTAAATTATTCCTAATTGAATAAATCGTGATAAATTGATAAAACTTCCCTATTTACACGAGCAACATTTAATTCTGCTAAATTTTCCTGAGCGTTATATTTCCATTTTTGTAAAATATCTGAATTACTCAATAAATCTTTTAATGCTTCAGCTAAAGCTTGACTATTGTGACTAGGAACTAAAACCCCAGCTTTGCCATAATCTAAAGCTTCTGGAATGCCATCTACCTGGGTAGCAACAATAGCAGCACCAGCTTCCCTCGCTTCAGAAATTACCAAAGGACATGGATCACGGTGAGAAGCAAGGACGAAAATATCACAACCTAAAAGATATTGTTGTGGTTCTGGTTGAAACCCTTCAAAGTGAATTCGATCAGCGACAGAAGTTGATTTTGCTTGTTCTATAAATAGCTCTTTATCAGGACCATTTCCTACTAAATAAAGATGTGCTGTGGGAAATTCTCCAGCAATTTTTTCAAAGGCAGTGATTAACTCAGTAACTCCTTTTCGTTTATACATTCCTGCTACAGTGGCGATCGCTGGATGTTCTAATTTTAAGGGTTGATAATCAGTAATATTTCTAGTGCGTGGACTTCCTAATGTTCCATTTCTGACCACACATAATTTATTCTCTGGTATACCACGTTCTATCATTGAATTTTTCACAGCTTCACTAACTGCAATTACCCTATCTGCCAAACCCATCAATACACTAGCTCGTTGGAATTCATTATGTACAGTAGAAATTACCTTATATTTGTTCTTGATTTTTAGTGTACGTGCTAAAACTATTCCCGTCATCATGTGAGCATGAACAATATCTGGTTGGAATTCTTGGATAATCTTTCGATAATTTATCGCTGCCTTAATGATATTAATGAACTGGCGTTCTTGGTTTAATCTGTAGTGTTTAACACCAAATTTACTGAGTAATTGTTCATATTCACCACCAGATGAAATTACTGCAACATCATAACCAGATTTAGACTGTAAACAAGCTAGATCAACAGACACATTCACGATACCATTACCTATTTCCTGAATATGATTCAGTATGTGTATAATTCGCATCTTTTGTTAAAAATATTTTTTTGCAATCAGTTGTTCAATGTAGAAATAAAAACAGAAAAACCAAAATAGTATATTTAATATCTAATAAATTCAGATTTTTATAGCTTGTCGCTATATTAGTGATTCCAAATCTGTAATTTTTATGTTATCCAATATACTTTTGATTCTGTTATCAAAGTTTATTCCATATTACTCTTCCATACTTTTTAAATTCTCAACAGTCAGATTTTCGCTCAAGTTTAGATGATATGAAAATCTTTATTTTATTTCTGAAGAAATATATTTCAATCCTGGATTTAGATCAACATTAATTTAATCAGTTAAAAAGATAAAGTTTTGGCATAGTAAGGATAAATAGATATATTTTTTTGCCCGATTATTCCGGTTTAATTGACTTGCAAAAAAATACTGTGTTACTTATAACACTTTACATACAGGATCAGAACAAAAATTTTCAAATCTTATAGACTCTCAGGCAGTTATGGATTTATGATTATTGATTGTGAGTTTTTTTCCAGAAAATTGCAAAAATATGAACGTGCAAGAGATAATCCGCTCTATTGAAGCGGAACATTTAAAGTCCGACCTACCCCAAATTTATGTAGGCGATACAGTCAAAGTGGGGGTAAAAATCAAAGAAGGGACAAAATACCGCGTCCAACCCTATGAAGGCGTAGTGATCAGTAAACGTAACGGCGGCATTAACGAAACAATTACAGTTCGCAAAGTTTTCCAAGGTGTCGGTGTTGAGCGAGTGTTTTTATTACATTCACCCCGCATTGACAACATCAAAATTGTGCGTCGAGGTAAGGTAAGACGGGCTAAACTTTACTATCTCAGAAATCTATCTGGTAAAGCGACCCGGATTAAACAACGGTTTGACCGCCCTTTGTAATCGCAACTGTGCTAAAAAAAAGAGCAGCAACCCCAAGCTATAAGCGGCAGATGCCGCTAACTTGATTTTAAAAAAAAATTAAGTTATTATGGAGAAAGTTGTGTTAGACTAGCAAAAGTTCAGCACAATCCCTAAAGCAAGGATAGCTTGTGCGCTCTTAGTTCAGTTGGTAGAACGCAGGTCTCCAAAACCTGATGTCGGGGGTTCAAGTCCTCCAGGGCGCGCTGAAAAGCAAAAAATATAGCCCGAAGCAATAGCGCAGTTGCCAAAGCAGCAGTCAGCGTCAATTATTTCGGGTTTATTATTTTTTACTGGTAGCTTTCTTGTAGACATCAAATTGGTCAAAACTGTAAACCTTGGTGCAAAATAACAAGGTAAAGCTATGTAAGAAACGGGGGGACAACGACAGTGGCCAAAAAAAATGAAGCAGAAATTCCAGCAACCGGAAATGGGTTTAGCTTAAACAACTTCTTCCAAGGCTCAAAAGAAGAACTTGACAAAGTTGTTTGGCCTAGTCGGAAGCAGTTGGTGAGCGAATCAGCTGCTGTTTTATTAATGGTGACACTCTCCGCATCTTTGATTTATTTGGTAGATGGATTGTTTGCTTGGGCAGCGAAACAGGTATTCTGATGAATTCTGCAACAGACGAACCACGAGATGCTTTACACTCAGAGGAAGCACTGGGAACAGCGCAGAAAGAATCACGCTGGTATGCCGTGCAAGTAGCCTCTGGCTGTGAAAAGCGTGTCAAAACAAATTTAGAGCAGCGCATCCAAACTTTCGATGTAGCTGACCAAATCATCGCCGTGGAAATTCCCCACACACCAACGGTTAAACTCCGTAAAGATGGTAAACGTCAGCCAGCAGAGGAAAAAGTTTTTCCTGGATATGTGCTAGTACGGATGATAATGAGTGATGATACATGGCAAGTAGTGAGAAACACTACCCATGTGATAAACTTTGTAGGCGCAGAGCAGAAGCGTGGTAGCGGCCGTGGTCGTGGTCACGTGAAGCCAGTACCTTTGAGTCACTCAGAAGTAGAACGTATATTCAAACAAACGACAGAACAAGAGCCAGTAGTCAAAATTGATATGGCTACAGGTGATAAAATAATAGTTCTTTCTGGTCCGTTTAAGGATTTTGAGGGTGAAGTGATTGAAGTTTCGCCAGAACGGAGTAAACTAAAAGCTCTACTCTCGATTTTCGGACGAGATACACCAGTAGAATTGGAATTTAATCAGGTAGAAAAACAGAGCTAAATCTAAATGGCGAAGAAAGTAGTAGCGGTCATTAAGCTGGCGTTGAATGCTGGAAAAGCCAACCCAGCACCACCAGTAGGGCCCGCTTTAGGTCAACATGGTGTTAACATCATGATGTTCTGTAAAGAGTACAATGCCAAGACAGCAGACCAAGCTGGCATGGTTATACCAGTAGAAATTTCGGTATTTGAAGACCGGAGTTTTACCTTTGTACTTAAAACACCCCCAGCATCAGTGTTAATTCGCAAGGCAGCGAAAATTGAAAGAGGTTCTAATGAACCCAACAAAAATAAAGTTGGTAGCATTACCAAAGCACAGTTGCGAGAAATCGCCCAAACAAAACTTCCTGACCTGAATGCCAATGACATCGAAGCAGCGATGAACATTGTGGGAGGAACAGCAAGAAATATGGGTGTAACAATTACAGATTAGTTATTAGTCATTAGCAAAAGGCCAATGACAACTCAATAGCTGAACTCAGAAAAAATCAATTATCGGGGGAGAGGTGAAAAACTTCGAGATGACCCCAGGAGAAAAGAATGGGTAAGAAAGTATCAAAACGCTTACAGGCGTTGCTAGAAAAAGTAGAAGAGAGAGACTACGCACCCTTAGATGCGTTGTCACTTTTGAAAGAGACAGCAACTGCTAAGTTTTCAGAAGCTGCGGAAGCGCATATTAGACTAGGAATTGATCCTAAGTACACAGACCAACAGCTACGGACAACAGTAGCACTGCCCAAAGGCACGGGGCAAACAGTGCGAGTAGCAGTTATTGCTAGAGGTGAAAAAGTCACAGAAGCAAGTAATGCTGGTGCTGATATCGCTGGTTCTGAAGAACTGATTAATGATATCCAGAAAGGCATGATGGACTTTGATAAACTAATTGCTACCCCTGACATGATGCCACAGGTAGCAAAATTAGGTAAATTATTAGGTCCCCGTGGCTTGATGCCATCACCCAAAGGTGGTACAGTAACATTTGATGTTGCTAGTGCGATCGCAGAATTCAAAGCAGGTAAACTAGAATTCCGTGCTGATCGGACTGGTATAGTTCATGTGATGTTTGGAAAAGCGTCTTTCTCCCCTGAAGATTTGTTAGTCAACCTCAAAGCTTTGCAAGAGACAATTGACCGTAACCGTCCTTCAGGTGCTAAAGGTCGTTATTGGCGTACAATCTACGTTTCTGCTACAATGGGGCCTGCAATCAAAGTTGATATCAACGCCCTCAGAGATTTAAAAATAACTGACGTTGCATAATTGTGTAATAGGGAATAGGTAATTGGTGAATTATGAACCAATGGCCAAAAACCAATCACCAAAATTAAATAAGCAAAGCCGGAGACAGCAGGTGCTAACAGCTTAAATATCCTGCCGAGGTTGTAATTTTAAATGACTGAAGTTTGCTTAACTAAAAGATAGCGACTACAGCATTAAAAATACTACTGTGAGACCCCGGCAAAAATTGCTGGGGTTTGTTGTTTTCGGCACGTTAGTTAACAGTTAACAGTGATAACTGACAGCTGATAACTGAATATTTACCCTTGGAGGTGAAGTAAGTATGGGTAGAACGTTAGAAAACAAAAAAGAGATAGTAGCTGACCTCAAAGAGACTTTAAGTGAGTCAACTTTGGCACTGGTAATTGATTACCAAGGTCTAACAGTTGCTGAAATCACTGACTTGAGAAGGCGTTTGCGTCCTAGTGGTACTGTTTGTAAGGTGACTAAAAACACCTTTATGAATATTGCTATTCAGGAAGATGAGCAATGGCAGCCAATGTCAGAACTGCTAAAAGGTGCTTCTGCCTTTTTGCTAGTTAAAGAAGATTTATCAGCAATTAAAGCGTACCAAGAATTCCAAAAAGCCACCAAGAAGACAGAACTTCGCGGTGGTGTGATGGAAGGGCGGTTGTTGAAAGATACAGATGTCAAGGCATTAGGTGACTTGCCATCTAAAGAAGAACTTATGGCACAAATTGCTGGAGCTATTAACGCCTTGGCTACCAAAGTTGCTGTGGGTATCAACGAAGTTCCCAGTTCTTTGGCTCGTGCTGTTCAAGCTGTCGCTGAGAAAGATGGTAGTTCTGAAACTACTGGTGAATAAAACTTTTTCATTAGTTGAATGCTATTAGTCACAACTAATGACTAATGACAAAAATTCAAAATTCTTTAGGAGTTATATCAATGTCTGCTGCAACCGAACAAATTTTAGAACAATTAAAATCTTTGACCTTGTTGGAAGCTTCTGAATTAGTTAAGCAAATTGAAGAAGCTTTTGGTGTAAGTGCTGCTGCTCCTGCTGGCGGTATGATGATGATGGCTGCTCCTGGTGCTGGTGCTGCGGCTGAAGCTGTGGAAGAGAAGACCGAATTTGATGCAATTCTTGATTCTGTACCTGCTGATAAGAAGATTGCAGTTCTCAAGATTGTACGTGAAATCACTGGTTTGGGTCTAAAAGAAGCTAAGGACTTAGTAGAATCTGCTCCTAAAGCTATTAAAGAAGGTGTTGCTAAAGATGTTGCTGAAGACATCAAGAAGCGCATTACCGAAGCTGGTGGTACTGTAAACATCAAGTAATTAATTCGTAATAGTGCCTCCGGCACGCTACGCGAACGTAATTCGTAATTATGAATTGTTTAGGGTGAGCTATTCGTTTAGCTTGCCCTAATAAGTGTTTAGAAATTATTCTATGTTCTGTAAAATTTATTGGGTTAAGATTAAATTTCTTGCTTGTGTATAGTTACAGTATTTTAATAATTAATTATTGGTAATTTAGGTTTTAGGATATACTTCTCCCTTGGATTATTTTAAAAATCATCATAACATAACCCTCCCAGAAGTCAAGACCCTTGAAAATACGTTGAGTCATTCGCAAGTATTCTCAATAATTTAGGGGGAAAAAAGGGTGTTGAAACTTTTTTGGGATTTTTGGGGAAAAATGGGGTTAAGAATTATTAAGGTATATCACGCAGAGACGCAGAGAAATAAAACATCAGTATTACGAAATTAAGAACTATATGATTGTAGATATTCTAAATATCACCAGTATCTAAAGATTTTCAGGATAGGAACGCAGATAAACGCGGATGAACGCAGATTTTTTGATGTGGCATTTTCAGGATGGTTTTTGAGGATTGATCTAGATTTTCAGAATTTTTATTTTGTCTGAATCAGGATGTCCAGGATTTGAGGATGTACAGGACGAAATTGTTAAATCTCTCTAAAACATCTTACCTTCGTTTCTTCGTACCTACCCTTCGGGAACACCTTCGGTGAACGTGGTTCATTCCTTTATACCTTGTACAATAACCAACCATCATTAAATAACATCCTGAAAATCCTCAAATCCTGGTTATCCTGATTCAGACAAAAAAATCTTTAAAGCATAACCAACAATCATTAAATAACATCCTGAAAATCCTCAAATCCTGGTTATCCTGATTCAGACAAAAAAATCTTTAAAGCATAACCAACAATCATCAAATAACATCCTGAAAATCCTCAAATCCTGGTTATCCTGATTCAGACAAAAAATTGAGTGTATTTTATAGGTAATTGTTCAATTCATTTAACATTTGTTAGCCGTTTTAGGATCAACAAAATCATGTAAATCTGCTTCCCAAACACTAATGTAAATTGAACCACAATTTTGGCGAATTATTTGACCTTTGACTCCACCTTTTTTAAAGGTAAAATTATCTGTTTGACGTTGCTGAATTTGTTGCAGTCCTTGTTGAATTTCTGCGGTAGCTTGTCCGGCTAATAAACCATTTAAAGTTGTTTGCATTAATTGAGGATCAACATTACCAGCAAATCCTACTTCTGTTTGTCTTAATCTACCAGTATCACGGTCAAATAGGTAGCCTAAATCAATTTGCTTCGGTACTATTTCATATATAACTGCACGAGTGTTAGGCCATAATCCTCTCAAGTCTTTTCTGGGTTTTCCTAGATTTGCTTCTACACTGCTTCTGGATGTACCTGTGGGAAATGCTGGCACATTCAATCCAGTTTGATTAGAACTTAATGAATCAGATAAGTTATTTTCGGTTTCTTTTATTTTTTCTTTTTTTTTACCCTTGTCTTTCTTTTGAGGTTTCTTCTCTTGATTTGAATCTTCAACTACTTGTGGTGTCGTTTCTCGTGGTTGTGTTTCTGGTTCAAATGTAGGTGTAATGGTGGCAGAATTGCTGGGAGTTATGGCTTCATTTCTGATTGGTGGTGTAAATGTTTGGGAAGAGTTATTCTCTGATGAAGGATTAGAATTAACTGGTTGAATTTGCTGTGGATTAGAGAGAGTTGGTTGAGTTTGTGGTGTTAGGGAAGTTTCGGGTATTTCTGGAGAATCTGTTGGTGTTGCAGAAGTATTATTTTCTCTAGTAATGCTGGAGTTGGTAGGTACTGAGTTTGGATTTTGTGGGGAACGAATTAAACTAGAAACTGCTACTGCACCGACTAAACCACCAACAATGACGCTACCAATGATGACAAAGGGTTTTTGTGGTTTGCCAGGATTGGGAATTTCTCTGATAATGGGAGTTGTGGCTGATGAGTATGCGGGGGGAGGAGCGAGGCTAATGGTGGCGGTATTAGCATGGGAAGATATGCTGGTTTTACTACTCAGGTTATGAGCAGATTTTAAAGCATAAAGCATTTTACTGGCTGTGGTGTAGCGATCGCCAGGACGTGGTTCAATGGCTTGTGTAAGTATCTGTACCATTTCTGGAGATATCCCAGCAGCGTATTGTTGCCACTGTATTTGTCCGGTTTGGGGGTGAGTTTCTAATTCCTGGGGTGACTGACCGGTCAGTAAATAAATGGCAGTTAAACCTAAACTATAGATATCTGTAGCATACACTGGACGGCCGATAGCTTGCTCACTGGGCATATAACCCGGAGTCCCGATAACAATTGATTGTACGGCATTTCCCGCAGGATTAACGACTGTACGGATGGTTTCTTTGACTGCACCGAAATCAATTAAAACTGGTTTATTATCTTGGGATCTGAGAATGATATTATCTGGTTTGATATCTCGATGAATGATACCTTTGCTGTGGACATAATCTAAGACGGACAGCAAACTTAACAGAATTTCTTTAACTACCGCTTCACTGAGTTTACCTTTTGATTCAATAATGCTACTGAGGGTTTGTCCTTCAATCCATTCTTGCACTAGGTAAAATTTACCATTTTCGGGGAAATAGGCGTAAAGTTTGGGGATTTGATCGCTAGTTTCTCCCAAATTCTCCAAAATAGCGGCTTCTCTTTCAAACCGTTGTTGGACAAGTTGAGAAGTTGCTGGATCGTGGTTAATAGGTTTAAGTTCTTTAATGACAAAGCAACGACGGGAAGGAAGATGGATGTCTTCTGCGAGGGATGTTTCCCCAAACCCACCTGCACCGAGTACCTTGATAACTTGATAGCGGTTGTTTAACAGTTTTGTTGTCATGAAACGTTACACGTGAAATCATTCCCAATGTATATCAGATACTTTGACGATATAACTACGGGATGTTTCCTGGTGATGTAGGATTTTGCACTAACTGTTTTATTTTCTCACTTCGTCAAAAACAAATTTAGACATTTCTGGAAACATTGTTCTGCTTTTACCATAAGCTGGATCATCACCAAATATGGGAATATTAATAGATATAAAAAGCTGAATATTCTATTTTGTAAGCATTTTAATCAATAATTTAACTTTGTAAACCTACTTCAGCCCATACTACTGTATATGGAGAAGAGGAAGAAGGATCAACAAAAGAAGATATATTAACAATAACTAATTGTTGACCAACTAGAACTACACCTTTTTTATCCGGTAGTTTATAATCAGGTGATTGTGGTCGGTTAATACGCAAATTTACGGCATTAATAACTGTTACTTTATCACCAATTTTAGGAACAATAGCAGGAGAAATAGTTACAGGTTGCTTGGTATAAATTAGTGGTTCTCCAATAGTAAGATTATCTGAAGTATTATTAACAGCACCTAGTCTCATCCAACCTAAAGAAATAGGCTGATTTCCTGTTGATGAAATAATGGCTGGTTCTGTTGGTTTAGTTGATGAAATTGGTGATGGAGTATTTATAGGTTGTGAAGATGAAACTTGAGATTTTGAATCTATTTTTTCAGTCACTATTTGGGGCTGTTTATTCAGAGAAAACCCAATAATAATAGAAATACCAATCAAACTACTAGCGATTAGACTAGGAATAAGTATTCCGCTTTTAGCAATGTTTTTATTACTTTGATGAGAATTTTTTTCGTAATTACTTGGACTTACAGAAATTGTATTTTGAGGTGATGAAGGAGAAGGTGCAGCAATAACTGTCGGTGTAGATCGTTGAAAAGGTACAGTGGGTGCAACAGGATTTGAAAGAGTTTGTAAAGCTATCAACATTTCTCTAGCAGATGAATAGCGATCGCGTGGATGATAAGCAATAGCTTTATCTAAAATATACCCAAAATTAACATTTAAATAAGGTGCAAAATTTCGCCATAAAATATTACCTGTATTTGGATCTGTGGGTAATTCTTGAGGTGTTTTTCCAGTTAATAAATAAATTGCTGTTAAACCTAAACTATACAAATCACTGGAAAATACAGGTCTTCCTACTGTTTGTTCCATCGGCATAAATCCCGGTGTACCAATCACAATAGACTGAGTAGGATTTCCAGAAGGACTCATTTCTGTGTTCATGGTAACTTTGACAGCACCAAAATCAATTAATACTGGTTTGTTGTCAGCAAAACTTAAAATGATATTATCGGGTTTAATGTCTCGATGAACTATACCTTTACCGTGGACATATTCAAGAATTTGCAGGATATTGATGACAATTTCTTGAACAGAATTTTCCTTGAAAACCCCTTGCTGTTTTAATTTTTCGCTTAAAGTTTGACCTTCAATATATTCTTGAACTAAATAAAATTCTCCACCTTCAGAAAAATAAGCATATAACCGGGGTATTTGGGGGTTGCGATCGCCTAATTCTTCTAAAATGGCCGCTTCCTGCTGAAACCTTTGCTGTACCAGTTGGTATACCTGGGGATTATTCACCACTGGGATGAGTTGTTTTACCACACAGCGTTTACTAGAAGGCATTTGGGTATCTTCAGCTAAGAATGTTTTGCCAAATCCTCCACTACCCAATACACGCAACACCTGATAGCGATTATTTACTAATGTCTGAGTCATAAGAGTTTACGTTTGTTTACTTTTTTGCTGATTTAGGTAAAATTTTCCTTCATTTCTAGCAATTATAAACATTTTATACCACATTTTGACTCCTATAGGCGTTGATAAATGCTAAACCCCGACTAAATTCTCAGTTGTTAACCCTATTCTTTAAAATGCCTCAAATTATATCTATTTTGATATTGATTAATAAATTCTGCATTTTTGATTTCTATTTTTGACAACAAATTAATAGGAAATGCTTGAGGTGAATAACGGGGATTATACCAAGACTGTTGATTAAAATATTCTTGTAAATCAGAAATATTAAATCTGCGTCCATGAACTGCAAAAATTGTATTTCGCATAATATCTAATTCATAACCACTTTTACCTGCTAAATCTGCTTCTGTAACTCGTCTTTGTGAAAGCCAAAAATAATTATTTCCGTTATTTGTGGTTTTTATTTCTTGAACACTGGGTGTTTTAATTTCAGATTTGTTTATGGTTGTGGGTGTATTCCTAACAATAGACTTAGATATTTTGTACTCTGAAGATATTTCTTGTTGTTCATTGGTGGGATTTGTTCTTTTAGTAGAAATTGATATTTCTGCTTCTTTGACAGTTTCTAAGGATTTATTAATTATTTGTGTAATAATAGAAGCACCAGTTAAACCACTAATAATCAAACTACCAATTATGATATTTTTGGATTTATTATTTATAACTGGTTTAGCAAAATTATTAATAGTTGATGGTACAGTTGGCTGTTGTGTGGGGGGAATTTCTTGATTTTGGATAGTGGAAATAAGATGATATTGATTTTGCAAAGCAATCAACATTTCTCTAGCAGAAGCAAAACGATCTCTAGGATGATAAGTAATAGCTTTATCAATTACTCCTGCTAAGATAGGATTAACATGACTGGCAAAATGTCGCCAAATTATTTCCCCAGTTTGCGGATCTGTTTCTAGTGTTTGAGGTGGTTTACCAGTTAATAAATAAATTGCTGTTAAACCTAAACTATATAAATCACTAGAATAAACTGGTCTTCCTGCTGCTTGTTCACTGGACATAAAACCAGGAGTACCAATAACAATTGAACTGGTAGGATGTCCTTGGGAATTTAATACAGTTGTCATTGATTCCCGCACTGCACCAAAATCAATTAATACTGGTTTTTTATCATGGTTACGAATAATAATGTTATCTGGTTTAATATCTCTGTGAACTATTTTTTGAGAATGAACATACTCTAAAACAGGTAAGATATTAAGTAATAATTCCTCAATTTCTCTTTCAGTAAATAATCCCTGCTTTTGCATTTTTGCTGTTAAAGTATCACCTTCTATCCACTCCTGGACTAAATAAAATTCTCCCCCAGTAGAAAAGTAAGCGTATAAAGCCGGAATTTGATTAGATGCACTACCAAGGGTTTCTAAAATTGCTGCTTCTCGTTGGAATCTTTCTTGAACAATTTGATAAACTTGGGGATTATTATGAATTGGTTTGAGTTGTTTTACCACACAGAGACGCTGTGATGGCATATTGGTATCTTGTGCGAGAAAGGTTTCACCAAATCCACCAGATCCCAAAGTGCGGATGACTTGATAACGATTATTTAGCAGCATGGTTTTTATTAATGGTATTATGCAATCTTTTGATAATATCTAATAGCCATATCTTAATAGCCATATCTTCGTTTTCTATTTTGTAATTGACTAGCCCTTGATTCTAGGGTAAATATGGGAATATCTTCTAATTCATCATCTATTAAATTATACTGTTCACAAACTAGACTTAAACGATATCCAGGCGTTTTCACAGCATTAACAGAATGGGTTAAATCACCTTGAAAGTAAACTAAGGTATTGCTTTGGGGTTTAATTTGTCCAATTTGACGTTTAGTAGATTTTAAAACTAATTCTCCCCCTTCCATATTTTCCGGTACTCGTACATAAAGAACACTAACAAGGTTTGGTGGTTCAATTGTTTTACAATAGGAACGTAAAGAACGATCTATGTGTGGATCAACACGAGAACCTTCTTTTAATAACAGGGGATTGAGATAAAAAGCATTACAATTAGGTTTTAGGGCTAAATCTAAATAAGGTTTGAAAAAGGGAAATTTTTCTTCGACTTGGTTTAATCCATCCCTTTTAAAAACTACAGAAAATCCTTTAGTATTGATAAAATCACGGTTGAGATTATTGATGGCAAAATAAGGACTTGCGTGAATTTCTCCCCACAAGTCATTGAGGTAATTATTGGGTAAAACGTTGGTTTCTAGTTGATAGTATTTCACATTTTTAATTCATAAATTAATTTCAAATTCAAATTAAGAACTCAGGGATATTTTATAAATCTAAATTCACAGATTTCTCAGAATTTGCTCAATCATCACATTTGCTTGGGAAGCATAACCACCACCAAATAAGTTAAAATGATTTAAAATATGATATAAATTATAAAGTGTTTTTCTGTTTTCATAACCTTGTTCTAAAGGAAATATTTCTACATACCCTTGATAAAAAGTTGCGGGAAATCCACCAAATAATTCTGTCATAGCAATATCAACTTCCCTGTCTCCATAATAAGTAGCAGGATCAAAAATCACTGGTTCACCATCAACAGTAAATCCGGCATTTCCTCCCCATAAATCACCATGTACTAATGCAGGTTCAACTTGATGGTTTGCTAATAATTTGGGGATGGAATCTATTAATTTATCTTCTAAAGGAAAACGTCCTCCTTTTCTTCTTGCTAATTGGAATTGATAACCTAAACGATGTTCTGTATAAAATTCTATCCAATCAGATTTCCAAGTGTTAATTTGCGGTGTAGAACCGATGGTATTATTCAGATCCCAACCAAAACCTTGGTTACTAATGGTTTTGTGCATTGCTGCTAAATTACGTCCCATTTGTTGCCAAGATTTATTATTACCACCATTCATTTCTAGCCATTCTAAAACTATATAACTAGAGTTATCTGTAGTTCCCCAACATAAAGGTTTAGGAATGCGGATAGTTTTGGTTTGATACATTTGTTGTAAACCCAGCATTTCTGCTGCAAACATTTCACCTTGGTTTACTTTGTTGAGTTTAACAAAATAGGTGATTTTTCCATCACTAATTCGATAACCTTGGTTAATACATCCACCACCTACTGATGAATGTTGGGAAGATTGAAATTCTTTCCCTGTTACTTGGCTAATATGATCATCTATTTCTTGCCAAAGCATAGTTTTTTATTTGTCAGTTGTCAGTTTTGATAATATTCCCAGTCAGAGACTAGGAATAAAAATCATTCAACAATATATTACCAAAGATTAGTTGCTAATTACCGATAACTAATAACTAAGCTGGTTTAACTACAACTACACCATAAGCTGTGGGTGAAAGATATTTTTGTACAGCTTGCATTAAATCATTTTTGTTTTGTTTTTGGATGTATTGGGGATAGTTGAATGCTGGTTCTAAATCTCCTATTAAAGATTGATAATAACCATACAAGTTAGAGCGATTACTTGGTGTTTCATTGCCAAATATAAACCGATTTGCCACCCTTTTTTGTACTCGGTTAATTTCTGATTCTTGGACTAATTCGGTTTGTAGTTTTTGCAAATGTTCAATGATTGCTGTTTCTACTGCTGCTAAGTTTTCCACTTCACATTTAGCGGAAATAGAAAATACTCCTTGCAGTTGATAATTGCTATTACTCACAGAAATTGAAGAAACAAGTCCTTTTTCTTCCCGTAAGTCATGGACTAATCTAGATGTGCGTCCATGTCCTAAAATTCCTGCTATTACGTCTAAAGCATAGGTGTCATTTAATTCCATTAAACCGGGGACTCGCCATAGCATTATTAACCTGGCTTGTTGGAGACTTTCATCAATGAATTCCTGACGGATAATTTCTGTAAATGCAGGTTCTGAATTAATTATTAATTCTGGCTTTTCAACTGTTGATTGTTGACTGTTTCGATCAAATTCTTTAGCTATAATTTCTATTAATTCTTCCGTTGGTAAATTACCCACAGCTACCGCAGTTATGGAAGATGGTTGATACCAAGTTTGATGAAAATCTCGCATTTGTTGGGGTGTAACTTGGGAAATTACTTCTTGGGGACCAAGTATCGGACGACGATAGGGTAAAACATCAAAAGCGGTTTCCATTGTGTGTCGAGAAATGCGCCGTCTGGGGTTATCTTCTGAACGTCTAATTTCTTCTAAAACTACTAATCTTTCTTTTTCAAAAGCATCATGGGGAATGCGAGGATTACAAACTACATCTATTTGTAATGGTGCTAGTTCTGCAAAGTTTTGAGGTGCGGTTGTAATATAAAAATGTGTGTAATCTTGGCTAGTTGCGGCGTTAGTGACTGCACCTTTTTCTTCTATCCGACGTTCAAATTCACCACTTGCTAATTTTTCAGTACCTTTAAATACTATATGTTCTAAAAAATGAGCCATGCCATTAATATCATCTGACTCGACAGCAGAACCGATGTTTACCCATACATTCAGGTTAACGGCTTCTACTGGCATTTGTTCGGCAATGATGGTTAAACCGTTGGATAGATGGTGTATTTTGGGTGCATTAAGGGGTGGATGTTTTAACAGGTTTGATGTCATTTGTTGTGGTGAGGATTTTGTTACTGTTTCTATTTTACAATTCCTACAATGGTATCAACCTTGTGATGAATTATATTTGACGAATGTTAATTAAATAAACCTCTCTTTCCCTATATGTACATTCCACTGTACTACCCTAGCTGTGTCTGCTAACATTCCATCTCGCACACGGGGACTAGTGTTAACAATATTACGGGCTTCTTCCACATTTTCCGCTCTTATTACCCATATTCCTGTGCCATCATGGGGTACAAATGGTCCACAACACAGTAAATTTCCCTTTTCGTTTTGTTCTTTAAACCATGCCAGTTGATCTTGATCATGTTCTGGATGGGCTTTTTTATATTCGTAGTATTCGGGAACTGTAGCCACAACAACTGCGAAAAGTTTAGTCATAATTATTAGAAATCACTAAAATGCACTTTACACAAAGTATATAGTATTTTGAGTATAATGAACATATCAATTAGGAATTATTACTCTATGTTTACTGTTAAAATCCTCTACGAAACAGACTTTAATCTCTGGTTAGAAGAAACTGCTATTTTACTTAAAGAAGGCAAATTAGAACAATTAGATATTGAAAACTTACTTGAAGAAATTGAAGGGATGAGTCGTAAAGAAAAAGATGCTTTGGAAAGTAATCTGATTCGTGTGCTACAACATTTACTCAAGTGGAGATACCAACCTGAAAAACGCTCTCCCAGTTGGTCTTACTCAATTATAGAACACTCTCGAAGATTGAACAAAGCTTTTAAAAATAGTCCTAGTCTCAAACGTCACTTTGATGTTGCATTTGATGAATGTTACCATGAAGCTTGCAAAGCTGCTGCTGTTGAAACTCAACTACCATTAACTACTTTTCCTGAATCATCTCCCTTTACTCAATCTGATGTTTTGGATGTTAATGTTGATGATTATTTTGTTGGGTAAAATTTCTAGAGTTAGCAGAATTTCAGGCGGGCAAAATGCCCACCTCACAGTAATTAAACCACTACATTATTATTAAACTTTTGGTACTGGTGGAAAAACAGAAATATTTTTTGGTGCTTCAGTTGATGGTAAAAAATTCTCATTCAGTAATTTTTGGAAAGTACCTAATGAAACTTGCCAATTAGCAACTATTTGTTGCAAGTTTTGTTGTTTTTCGGCTGGGGTATTTCCTGCTAATGAATAGTTGTAATTACCAGAAAATAGAATTGCAGGCATGGCTTTATCAGGAAACTGCACATTTGCTTGGTTAACACTGACATTGAGTATTCCGCCATTTACAGGGTAGCTTAACTGTAATGCAGCGTTTACTTTTGCTCCTGCAAATTCCTGCCATGAACCAGGTGCTAAAAGTTTACCATTGATATATTGATATGCTTCAGCTTCGGTGTTGAATGTGACAAATCCTCTGGGATTTATGCCCACTCTTTGATATTCTACTTGGGATAATTTTTCTACTAGCTGTTGGGTAATTTTGGGGATTTGAATATCTTCTGGGGTTTTTTGTCCTACTACTTCGACGATAGTAACACTATTAGGCTGGGCAACAATTCCTACGCCAGTTTTGTAAAAAAGCTGCACTACAACATTGTTAAAAACTGGTTCTCTGGCTAATTCCCAATCTTCGGGAATAATCCCGGTATATTTCAAAAAATCGGGAGTCATCACTGTGGGTTTGAGATTTTTAGCGGTAATTGCGATCGCTAATTCTTGAATTTCAAAGTTTTTACTCATGTTTAAATTTGCCTATTGTTATTAAAACAGAAATACTGTATCACTAAAAGCCAGTATATAGTAGGTGACAGGGAACAGGTGACAGGTGACAGAACTAAATCACACATCACAGGATGTAATTTAAAATTATGAGTAGTAATATTAAGAATTGTAAATAAACTATTCATCTACTATCAATGCCTAGCCTACCCCTAAACAAAAACCAACCCCGCGTCATTGTCATCGGTGCGGGAATAGGTGGACTTACCGCCGCAGCACTGTTAGCACATAGAGGTTATAGCGTTTTAACCCTCGACCAAGCATTAGTTCCCGGTGGTTGTGCTTCCACCTTTAAACGCCAGGGTTTTACCTTTGATGTTGGTGCGACTCAAGTTGCAGGGTTAGAACCTGGGGGAATTCATCACCGCATTTTCTCAGAATTAAACATAGAATTACCCGCAGCTACCCCTTGTGACCCAGCTTGTGCGGTTTTTTTACCTGGAGAAACTACACCTATTAATGTTTGGCGAGATCCTCAAAAATGGCAAGCAGAAAGACAAAAACAGTTTCCGGGAAGTGAACCTTTTTGGCAATTATTAACAACTTTATTTAATGCAAGTTGGGAATTTCAAGGACGAGATCCGGTGTTACCTCCGCGTAATTTCTGGGATCTTTTACAGTTAACAAAAGCTGTGCGTCCGAGTACATTTATTACTGCACCTTTCACCTTTATGACAGTGGGAGATGCTTTAAGATTATACGGTTTAGGAAATGATCAAAGACTGCGGACATTTTTAGATTTACAACTGAAATTATATTCTCAAGTTAGTGCCGAAGAAACAGCTTTACTTTATGCAGCGACGGCGTTAAGTGTATCTCAATCTCCCCAAGGATTATACCATTTACAAGGGAGTATGCAAGTATTGAGCGATCGCCTAGTAGAATCATTAGAAAGAGACGGTGGTAAATTATTAATGCGTCACACTGTCGAAAAAATTAACGTAGAAAATGGTAAAGCTAACAGTGTCGTCATTAGAAATCAAAAAACCGGAGAAGTTTGGACAGAAACAGCAAATCATGTAATTGCAAATGTCACCGTACAAGACTTGGTGAAATTATTAGGAGAAAAAGCACCTTTTGGATATAAACATAGAGTCGAAAAATTACCCCCTGCTTCCGGTGCATTTGTAGTTTATATTGGTGTAGATAAAAGTGCAATTCCTGATGATTGTCCGCCCCATTTACAATTTCTGTATGATATAAATGGTAAAATTGGGGAAAATAACTCTTTGTTTGTATCTGTTAGTCACGAAGGAGATGGCCGCGCACCAGCAGGAAAAGCCACAATTATCGCATCTTCCTTTGTTGATTTTACCCAATGGTGGAACACAGAAAACTATCAAGAATTAAAAGAGAAATTCACCCAAGATGCAATTTCTAAACTTGGACAATATTTCTATTTAAAACCAGAAACTATTGTTTATGTAGAAGCTGCTACACCTAAAACCTTTGCTCATTATACAGGGAGAGAAAAGGGAATTGTGGGGGGAATTGGTCAAAGAATTCCTACCTTTGGCCCCTTTGGTTTTGCGAATAGAACACCTATTAATAATTTATGGTTAGTTGGTGATTCAACTCATCCAGGAGAAGGTACAGCAGGGGTAAGTTATTCAGCTTTGACAGTGGTGAGACAAATTGAAGCTGAAGGATAGATTTTGTTTTTCACGCAGAGTCGCAGAGAAAAGATCGCAGAGAAGATATAGTCAAGTTATTGCTAATTTGAAAACATCTTTTAGCGGTTTTTTAATTCACCCAGAATGTAAATTAATTCTGCTTCTTGTTTTACGTCTTCTAATTGTTTTGCTAAAGGTAACGCTCTTTGGTAGAACTCTCTTGCTTGAGCATAATTTTCCATTTGTTCGTATAATTTACCAGTGGAAACTAAATATTTTAATTCTTCTCTGGGGTCATTTAATGATTTAGCAATCGCCAATTGTTGTGCTAACAATTCAAAAGCTCTTTCATAACGTTTGACTGAGCTATGAGCTTTAACTAAACCATCAATTGCTCTGAGTTGGTTAGATAAATCTAAATTAATTCTTGCCAATCTTAAAGCTGTACCATAATTACTAATGGTATTGTCATAATCTCCAGCTAAAAGATATGCTTCACCTAAATTATTTAAGGTATTTATTTCCCCAGGAATATCATTAGTTTGTCGTCTAAAATCTACAGCAGCTTCTCCAAATTGAATCGCTTGTTGATAATTTCCTAATCTGGTATGCACAAGACTTAAATTACTTAGAGAAAGTCCTTGTCCAGCTAAATTTTCCACATCGCGGGAAATGACTAAAGCATCAGCAATAGTTTTTCCAGCCGCGTTAGGTTCACCTTTTTGAACCAATAATGTACCCAAATTATTCAGGGCAAAAATTTGAGTTTGAAAATCTTGATTATCTCGTGCTATTCCCAAGCGACGACGAATAGCATCCTCTGCATTTTTCAGATTCCCTGCTTGTAAATAAGCACCTGCTAATAAATCATAAGTCAAACCTTGAGAATTCATATCACCAAGAGAATGATAAATTTTTAATGCTTGTAATCCTAATGTGATACTTTTATCAATAGAACCATCTGCATACTGTTGTTTACTTAACAGTAGTAATCTATCTGCTTGTTCTCGTAGTGGTCTAACATTTAATGGTTTACCAATAGGATGATTTAATGGACTGTGTATTTGGTCAGTAATATCAATAGCATTTGCAGGTTTAGGAATCAATAAACAAGCAAGAATTAAAGTGCAAATAATGTTTGATTTAAATTTAACTCCTGGCTGTAAAAATAGATCAAGATTGATATTGACAGCCTGAGAATCTGATAATAAGTGTTGTTTTTTCATAACCCTGAACCCTAGAAGATGATTTGTAAATAAAACGTGTAAGCAAAAGATTATATCGTCAATTCCAGAATAGCTAGTTGCTTTGTAACATCTGAATTCGGTTTAGGTGTTTTCTTCACCTAAGTAAATCGTACGAATATCACTAGGTAAATTTTCTTCTAATATACGATAACCTTCTTGAAGAAAACCGGCTACTTGGTCAGGGGAAATTTTTTCACCTTCAGCTTGTAAATAGGCCGCAATACGGGTTTCGCTCCAGTGAAAAGTTTGAGCCATTAACACAATTAAGCGTAAAATTGGCGGTAGTTGGTCAAGTGCTTGTTCTATGTAAAACCAGAATGGTGGTGAAGTATCTTTGAGTGAATAATGTATAGATTCAGTTGGTGGTAGTTTAATGTCATTAATGCAAAAAGCAGTTAAATTAATTAACCAATTTTGCAAAGTTAATATTTCTTGTCCTGTTTCTGGGTTAGTTAAATAAAGTCCACCTAATTCATCGTATATATGTTTCCAAGTCAATGCAAATAAATAATCTGCCTGGACAGGCGATCGCGCTGAATGTTGAATTAAGGTATATACTATAGGACTATAACGGCAAAAAATAGCAGTAAAGTATTTACCTTGCTCTGGATAGCGCCTAAACATATTCAGCAATTCTTGGTCACTTTGATGAAAAAGCGACTTAATTAACGGATGATTAGCTTCTGGAAAGTTAGGAATTTGCACAAGCGTTTTAGTAAATGGTTGTTAAAATATACAGAATAAAGGTTAATAAACAGTAATTGGTAATTGGTAAACTTTATTCTGTCACCCGTTCCCTGTCACCTGTTCCCTGTTCCTGAGATAAACTAGATAAGATGACGGTATGCTAGTCTTTATTGACAATACTAAAAGCCGCTACTTTATACAATCTTCATTTATTCATGGTTATAGCAGCTAATTTAATACCTTTCCCTGTTAGTCCTTTGACTTTAGCCTCTTTCTTACCTTCTCTAGCCTTGGATGGTCTTTTCTCTACCCAAGGCATTATGATTATGTTGTTGGCGGCCTACGCTGGGGCAATGTGGATGTTTCTGACCAGCGCCCCCAAGGTCTACACTGTCATGGTTTCGGACTTGGAAATTGCCAGACAATTATATGAAGGTTTGTTAGATTTGCCCGCTGCGGAAGTACCTTTGCACTATTACTACAACTATGAACAAACCATTGGTGCAACAGGCATTGACCCGCTTTATATGTCTGCTAGTCCCAGTTGGTCAAATAGAACGATGACCAATACCAACGATGGACTGTGGTATCAATTAAAGAAAAATACTCAATTGCACATCATTACTGGTGCGAGTATTGGTGTGAAAAATCAACAGCGTCATGTTTGTTTTGACCATGAATGTTTGGAAATGATTTTGATGCGGGTGGAAGTCAGAGGTTTAAAGTTTAAGATTCGCAATCAAAAGCCTTTGAATTTTTTGGTGAAGGACTACGAAGGTCGTGTAATTGAAATGGCTGAAGTTGCGGGTTAGTTATTAGTTATACTCAAAACGGCTGAATCATTAGATTCTATAGGTAGGGGTTTAGCAGTGCTAAACCCTTACACATCAAGGTTTTTTTATCTCACAAAAGTCTATGTTCCAACCGTGTTTAGTATATTAGTCATTCGTCATTAGGGTGTGTTGGGGTTTTTCCTGATGCACCCTAAATTTTTGGCGTTGCTAATTAAGAGTATGATTTTTTTTCACGCAGAGGCGCAGAGAGATGTTAATTTGGTGGATAAGGTCCGATGATTTCTATTCCCTGTTTTTCTTTTTCTGCAAGTTCTGAATTCAATGTCAGCAGTTTTTCTAAAATGTCATTTTCTGATTGGATTTTATAGGCTGCCATTACCAGTTTATCTAGTTGTTGATGTAGTTGATAAAGTTTGCTGCTGGGTTCGTTGAAGAATTTATTATATAAAGTTGTAATTCCCCATTGTTTAGATTCCATTTGTTGGCTGCGATATTGATGGAGTTCTTCTGTTTTGGTACGGATTTTTTCTACTGTTTTAATATCTGCTGTTTGTGGAAATGGGAAGGTTTCAAAACAGGTGTTATGAGTATAGCGAGTATCACCTTTTAATGTTGAACTTTGGGCTTTTACCCACAGACGATGTATTTTAGATGTAAGGATTCCTAATATATAAAAATCATCTGAAGCTACAACAGTAGTTGAGTCTGCTGGTAACCAATCAGATTTTCCAGGAAGAAAAATAAACCATTTAGAATGTCTGGGAACTATCAAGTAAAATGATAAAGATGAAATTGCTTTTCGCATAGCTGGACGCGGACGCGGAAACTGCCACCAATAATCTCTAGTTTTAGCATCTTTATTATTTAGTCTTTCAATTCTAACAGTATTTTTGACGTGTTGAAAAGGTAATTTATAATTAATTGCTTCTTCAATAGTCATTTCATTAAAATCAATAATCCATCTTTTTGGTAATCCATGAGGATTACTTGCTAAATCTCTTGCATCCGAAAATAACTTAATCACATGATTATTTTTTGAGTCTGCCTTTATCCAAGATTCAGCTATTTCTGTGTTTATTATAAATCCCTTACCAGTAGGTTGAGAACCTTTAAATGAGTAATTTGAGTTGGCAGCAATTTTGACAGCTTTAAAGACATCAGTTTGATAAGATAAGGCTGCATTGATTGAAGAAGTTAAACTATTGTCTAAAAAGTATTTATTTGTTTCTTCATAGCACCAATTAACAATACTCACATGAACTTTAGCCTCACCAGACCAAGGTTGAGTAGAAATAGCTTCATGAATAAAACCTCCATTCTGAGTTATGTAATCTAATCCTGCTTTTCTCGTATTTCCTTGACTAATAGTGTTTGTACCCACTAAACCTGCTCTACCCTTTCCATTAAGAGATTCGTGAGCTAACCTAAACCAATAACTACAAAAATCTACCTGTGATTTAACTTCTGAAAACTTGTTAAAAAGACGTTCGGCATATTCATCTCCTAAATCTGAGCGCACCCTATTTCCTCCCAAAAAAGGCGGATTTCCAATAATTGCATCTGCTTTCACCCATTCATTAAATAAAGCATCCTGACAAACAATATTATTATCCAAACTATCCAAAGGTAAAGCAGGTTCAGTTAACTGTAAATTATCAATCGCAATCTTCCGCGCAATCATCAAAGTTACCCTTGCTAACTCCACCGCAAAAGGATTAGTATCCATCCCATAAAATTGTAAAGGTGTCACCAAACCCATCTGCATTTGTTTATCTTTTGATTTTCGCAACGTAGAAATTTTTTCTAATAGCAATATTTCAATTCTTTTTAATTCCTGATAAGCTAAATACAGAAAATTACCCGAACCACAAGCAGGGTCTAAAACACGATAACTTTGTAATGATAATTGCAGTGTTGAAAGTTCTTTAATTGTACTTGCTTCCTCAATTCTCTCTTCCCAAAAACGGCTAATTGTCGGACGCACAATTTTCATAATATCCACTTCAGAAGTGTAATGAATTCCTCTAGCGTGACGTTCTTTTTTATCAACCGTTCCTTCAAATAAATTCCCAAAAATCGCTGGACGAACCTTACTCCAATTTTCTCGCGCTGAAACATCCAAAAAACTTAACTCTTCCCTAGTTAACTCAATCGGATGAATCACAGAAAATAAACCACCATTAAAATAATCAACACCTTGATAACGTCCTGCTGGTGTTTTTCCTGGTAGATTCATTTCTCTAAACAAACCACCTAAAATATCATAGGAACTTGCACCATTCATACAATCTTGCACACAAGAAACAAACATATCACGAGGTAAAAGTTGCCTCTTTTCCGCAAACATAGCTAACACACACTGCAAAATAAAACGCTGTGCTGTTAATTTTTCAATTCCTCTTGTTTCTAATTCTAATAATAATTCTCCCATCCGTCGGGCAGCTTTTACAGTCACTTCTACCTGGTTATTTTGGAATACAGGAGTTTTTTGACCTAATTCCATAAATGCCAATGCCCCAGCCCGTTCTGGCAATTTTTCCAGAGCTATTTTATCTACAGGTGTATCTAATTGAATATCAAAATCAAAGATCCAGAATTGATCAAAATTGCATAAAATTACATATTTAGGACGATTTGGGACTAAACGAGTCCAATAATCAAAAGCTTGAGAATAATGTTTATTTAAGTCTTCTCCCCGTTTTTTCATCTCAATTAAAACGCGGGGTTTCCAAACTAAATCCGCAAATCCAGTTTTACCAGTTTTACTACTTTTTTTAATAGCTTCTTCGTAAGTTGCACCAGCTTCTAAAGCACCTTCATGACCAAAAGCACGAAAAAAGCGGTCAAGAAAAGTCTGTGCTTCTTTCCGTTCTTGTCCGGTAATATGTTGTTGGCAAAATTGCACGAATTTAGATAAACTTTCTGGTGTGGATGATGTCATATTTGTCGGTCAAAATATACTATTCTGTAAAAGATCTAAATTAGTTTCTATTGATAATTATAAATAATATTAATATTCCCCAAAACTAAAATCACTAATATCAAAACTACCGTCAAACTAGCAACCAACTTAGTTACTCTCGACTTAATTATAGCATGAACTAAAAAAGGTGCAATTAATAAACAAACCAACCCGATAAAAGAATATTTTGTTATTGCTAATTTCAAGAATAACTTACCTAAACCATACTCAATATTATAATTAAAACTCCATCCTCCTACAAAAATAATCAAGAAAGTAGCAGTAAGAAAATCTGGATTTTTGATAAAATCCTCTAAAAACTTTCCTAACGCTAAAAATAGAAAAGGAAACAAAGGAATAATATACCAAGCATAAAAATGGCTTTGAGAACCAGAAAATATAAGTATCAATAAATAAATGATAATGGGAATGTAAATAATTCTGTTTTTGATATCATCAATATTTCCCTTCATAGCAGGAAGTAAAATCAGCCAACTAAAAGTTAACCAACTATCTTCAAAAAAGACTGTTTTACCAAGAAGTTCTGGAAACAACAGGAAATTCTCAAAACGATTAGTATGAGATTGAATAACTCTGAAAAACAGTTCAAAATCATAGAAACTACCATAAATAAAATAACCTGATAATAATATCAATCCAATTATCAAAACTACTAAACTATCTCGCCATTTTTTCTGATAAATTAAAAGTAAGCAAATCATCGGGACAAGGAAGAAACCGGTTATTTTCGCTAGAGATGCTAAACCAGCTAAACAAGCTGCAATATAAAGGTAGTTTGCATTAGAAGATTGGTAATATTTTAAAAAACAAAGTAAAGTTAATAAACTTAAAAATAGAATCAAATTTTCACTAACTGCTACTCTCGAAAGAAATACAGTATTAGGGTTTGTCGCAAAAATCAAAGATGCAAGAATCGCAATATTAGTGTTAGATAATTTTAAACTTAATATATAAAAGAGAACAATTGAAGATATTCCTAATATTAAAGATGGAATTCTCATGGTTGTTAAATTACAATCGAAAAAAGTATTTGCTCCTCCTAAAATTGCTGCACTACCAACAATTAAACTAAATAAAGGAGGATGATCTAACCAAGGACTAACTAGCTGATAAGTTAACCCTTTCCACTCTATTGTGGGAATGTCTCCATAAGCTTTTAACCACGACCAACTTGTAGGTATATGATCTTTAATTAAACTCATCCCACTCCAAGCAAAAGCATATTCGTCCGCAGTCCAATTATGTACAGGAATTTGATCATATTTATAGATTCTAATGACAGATCCTAGGATAGTAATTAGGGTACAAAAAAACCAATCTTTACGACTCAATAAAATTTGTAAAAATGGTGAAATTGAATCTAGCATTTGGATAATATTTATATTTATTCTGAATATTTGTGGATAATAAACATTATTATAATATTTATGATTTTGATAGAAATGCCATTTTTGCAGAAATTATATCTATTCTCTTAGATTAGATTTTCTAATTGTCAGTTGTAGGAATATACAATGTCTTCCCACAACTGGCATAATTTATCATGTCCAATTACTAACTTTTATTTATGACCATCAAGTAAAACATGATCATCAAAAATACCCTGCAATTTCAAATTAGTAAAATCAATAATTGCATTGATTAAATTTCTCTGCTCTGAACTTAATTCTAGTTCTTCTAATGCTTGGTTAAGGTCTTTACCTCTATGTAAATAATGACCAAAGTTGTGCAACTGACTGTCATCTAAAACTGCAACAATTTCTTTATTACGACGTTGACGAACTGCTTGCATTTTTTGCCGTTCTTGGGGAGTTAAATCACCTACAGAAATATTAATAGTATCTGTAGTATTTTCCCGCGTTGATGTGAAAATTACTTGAGGAGAATTAGATTCATTATTTGCTGATACTACCTTAATTACTGGAGACAAGAAAACTAAACAGGTAACAAGAAATAACGCGAATAGGCTTTTTATTACTTTAATCATCATGTTAATACGAAACTAAATCAAATTCAAGGCTAGATTACCCTTGAGCTTTTATTATTTTCCTACGTATAGGGACGGTGATTGAAAACTAGAAAAAATTTTACTCATGATCAATAAATATTTTACTATATTAAAGCTTGATTAAGTAAAAGATAATGTACTTCAGTGTAATTGTGTTTTCTTTATGAATGAGTTCAGGAATTGATAATAAAGAAATATATATCAGACATATTAGAATTACATTCTTTTATATTTCACAATTCAACGCTATCATCAAAATCATTACAAGAGGTGATAGTCATGAGTGAACAGATTTTAGAAAAAACCCCTATCAGTCCCGTTACCGAAGATAAGGAAATTGATTTAGTAGCAGCTTTCCAGGAGTCTCAAGTTCAAGAAATTCTCGATAAACTTGATCAGGAGTTAGTCGGTTTAAAGTCCGTCAAAAACAAAATCAAAGAGATGGCAGCTTTGTTGCTGGTTGATCGTATTCGTAAAAGTCTGGGTTTAACTGCTGGTGCGCCTAGTTTGCACATGACTTTTTTAGGCAATCCAGGCATGGGTAAAACAACCGTAGCTATGCGGATGGCAGAAATTCTTTATCGTTTAGAATACATCCGTAAAGAAAACGTAATTTTAGTGACACGAGATGATTTAGTTGGCCAAGGTATCGGACAAACAGCACCCAAAACTAGGGAAGTTTTAAATAATGCTATGGGTGGTGTTTTATTAGTTGATGAAGCTTATACTTTATATCGTCCTGATCATCCTGGTGACTTTGGTTTAGAAGCTATTGAAATTCTCATGCAGGTGATGGAAAACCAACGTGATGATTTAGTCGTAATTTTGGCTGGTTATAAAGACCAGATGGAAAAGTTTTTTCATAGTAATCCTGGTATGAATTCCCGTATTGGCATTCATGTTGAATTTAATGATTATAGTGTTGATAATCTGATGATTATTGCCCAATCTATTGTTAAAGCACAAAATTATTGTTTTAGTGCTGAAGCAGAAAGTGCTTTCCACGATTATTTGATTAGAAGGAAGGCAATGCCCCATTTTGCTAATGCTCGAAGTGTCCGTAATGCTATAGACAGAGCGCGTTTACGCCAAGCTAATCGTTTATTGAGTAGTGGCAAAAAATTAAATAAACAAGATTTAATCACCATCGAAGCAATTGATATTTTAGCGAGTCGGGTATTTAAAGAAGGTGTTCCTGACTGTGATCCAGAAAGTTAATTAATTAATGGGAATGGGAAAAAGGTAGTAATAATTATTAATCCTAAAATCCTATTCTCTTACTTATTTTTTAGCAAGAATTCGGACATGATCTTAATATTTTCATATTTTTATATTTTGAGATTGAGTTTAATATTTAAAAATAAAATAGCTGAAAATAGCATATAAGTACCTGGGCAAAATTAATTGCACATTTGGGAAAACAATAGAAATCGCTGTATCTCTTGTCTGTCACCTGTCACCTTTCATAAATATGAAATTTATTTTGCACGACTACTTATTTGTAGTTATGATTTAGAGATATGTATTTTATGTGTCATTTGTATTAATAGGCTCAACTCAATTATGTAAATAACTTTTAAGCTAGTAATTTTTAGGTTGTATTAATTAAAGTGATACTGATAAAAATACTGAAATCATAAATTGGGTTTCCAATAATTGGCAGCAGCGATAATTGCTCACACGACTATTTGAATTAAAATATAATTTTTGGATCTGCTCAGGTGTGATGGTTTTTTTGATATAACGCGTAGATACTAGATTAAATGCTTGGCTGCCTAGTTTAATTTATAACTGCTTCCCTGAAAATTCCTTTGTCAGTTGGCATAATTTCAGGAAGTTGGTAAATAGTGGTTGGGTAATTGGGAACAGGGAATGATAACCTATTACCTTTTATGACTGACTAATGATTCATGACAACATAATAGAAATGGGGCAGTTCTGAAAAAGTCACTTGTTATGGGATGAAAAGCGCGTGATTGAGGCAGAAGTTCATTTATCACTACACAACTTCCTGCGATCGCAGGTTGGGTTTCCAGCATGGCCACATCATTTGACGATGGCACGGTTGGTAGCAAGAGCTTTGCGATTAGGACGTAGTGCTTTAATTCAAGTTGGGGCAGTTTGCGGTTATCAAGGACGATATCGCACCAGTTTTATTGCATCTGCCTTAATGTGGCATGATCCTGTAATTATTGTGGCTACGGAAAATGTCCAGCAACGCTTACTAAATATAGAAATTCCCCGTTTACAGCAATGGTTATTAACCCAGAAACCAATCAGAACGGGTGAAGTTTGGCCTGGTTCTAATTTCCAAGGATTGCTGTTAACATCTCCCCAAGCTTGGTTAAAAAGTCAGTTGGCTGACGATGGGGGTTTTCCGGCTAATATTCCCACTATTATTGATGGGGTTGATGATTTGGAAGATTGGGTACGTGATCAGTTAACTCAAGATATTCAACCCCATGACTGGGATCAATTGATGCTGGCTTGTCCCCAGGAATCTGAGGTGATTCGTGAAGCTAGGATACAATTGACCCATGAATTATTTCAACATCCAGAAAATCCATATAATTGCTATCTGATTTCTCAATCGGAAATTGAAATTTTACAAGGACTGTTTTTGGTTTTAGACCAAAATACAGATGATTTACCAGTTGCTTGGCAAAACTTTAGGCAACAGTTCCAAAATTACCTGAATACTTATTCTGACCCTTTTTCCCCGTCTACTGACTTATTTTGGTCTACTATCGCTCGTCGTCAAGGGTTATTTTCTTTACATTACGCACCTATTGAGTTACCTGAGATATTAGTACCTATTTGGCAGCGTCAACCTGTGGTACTGGTTGGTAGTGCTTTAGAACCGGACACAGAAGCGCCGTTATTTCGCCAGCGATTGGGATTGGATGATTTAACTTGTTTAAAGTTTTCTGCTGATCATCAAGGGGAAGCTATTCAACTTTATGCACCCCATAAGTTGCCTTTACCTAATACACCGGAATTTCAAGGGGCATTTATTCACCAAGTCCGTACCCTCGTTTGTTTGAGTGCTACTGCACCAGGAGTAACGGTGGTGTTGGTGGGGGATGTACCCCTAAAATCTAGGGTAGGGGCAATTTTAGCTGCGGAGTTTGGTTCACGGGTACAGGTGGAAAAAACTTGTTTGGATGAAAATGGAATTTTGGTGACAGGTTGGGAATATTGGCGGGAGCATTATCATGTTTTACCCGCTCCCAGGCTGTTAATGATTGCCACTTTACCTTTACCATCTTTAGAAAATCCTTTAGTGGCTGGCAGGGTAGCCCACTACAAGCGATCGCACCAAGACTGGTTTAGACTTTATTTATTACCCACTGCCTTGAATGAATTACAAAGGGCGATCGCACCTGTCAGGGAACACAAAGGTATCGTCGCCTTATTCGATACTCGAGTCGTTAACCGCAGTTACGGCGCTCAAATTCTTACCGCTCTTAGTCCCCTCGCACGCCTAAATTATCTTGATCCCAGCCTATTTTCTCAAACAAATGAATAAAAAAAATTATCACAGGTAAGCTGTTATGCAGCTAAAGTTGATCATCCTAACATAGTTAAGTCTTGTGGTGTGGGCATCTTGCCCGCTAGACTTATACAAATTAAAGACACAGCAGCTTAATAGGCAATTGAGCATTGGGAAAAATCTTCTCCTCTCCACAACAACCTTAATTCCTGCGAACATATACAAATAACCTCAACCAAAAATTAGAAAACAGATTATGGGTGAAGCAAAACGTCGTAAAACCAAACTGGGAGAAGAATATGGTCAAGAAACTCGCATCTTACCTTGGGTTCCCATTAGCAAATCTCAAGCTGAATTATTTGTCAGTATCACTACCCGTGGAGCTTGGATTGGTATTGGTATGATGGTTGCTGCATGGGTGACTATCCGTTTTATTGGCCCTGCTTTTGGCTGGTGGCAATTAGCAGCTTAAAAAAGATGGTAGGGTGTAGGTGGGAGGAGACAAGCATTATTTTCTTCCCAACTCACACCTGGCCAAAGAAGTAACAAAATTCTGAAAAATTATGATAGAGCCAAGAAATACTACAAATTTCCTTAAACATCACCCATAAACGTTCAATATGCAACAGTTCAACAGTTGACTAGCAGGAGATTTGAGTTACGCTAAAGGCTGGCTATCACTATTAACTAATTCAAGTCGGCTAGCTAACTGGAAATAATCCTAACTTTAGCGGTTTTATCTGAGATTTATATTTTGTAAATTGAATACTTTGATACGGCAGATAAAATCGTTATCCACTACCCTGAGCAAGATAGTCAATTACAGACTTAACTATCTGCTAGGAATTGTAATGAATAGTTTACAATACCAAAGGATGGAAAAACCTAAAGAAAATATAAAATATACTCACATAACTGTGGTGTCTGGAGGAAAAAAGTGTTTCTGAGACTGGCACATCAACATAGACAATTTGTTCAAGACTTGGTAATGAACCTACAAGCCTTGGCGATAGTATTAGAGCGAAACGGCTATCTAGCTTCTTGTTACACCTGCGGCGACCAAATGAACAGTGCATCATTTATGGTTAGCTTAGGAGACAATCATCTGATTCGCTTTTTAGTATCAGATTACGGAATTACTTGGACTGAAATGCGGGATGACCGCGAATTGATGAAATTAGAAGGTGCAGAAGCAATTAGCCAATTGCAGGAACTAGCTAATCTTGTCAAGCAATCAATACAAACTTCTACAAATCAAAAAACTCTTGTTAAGAAGTAATTAGTTGCCCAAGATGAGAAAGTAATCATGCCTTTATTTTTCGGTAATTGGTCATTGGTAATACCGACTTTGTACCTGCAATGTCCAGTATCCATTGACAATTACCGTAAATTGCATCTTGATTAATAAGATTTCAAGTGTTTTGCAGGGTCTGTTAAAATCTCTTGGGTAATAGCAAAACTAATACTCAAAAGATTCAATATGACTCAAACAACACCAAGTCAACCAAAACTGCCACCAACCAGCGCTATTGACAAAGTAACAACAGCTGAATTTGAGAATTGGTTTGAGTATCCCATTAAAGTCCAACCGCACCATACTGATTATGCTGGTATTGTTTGGCACGGTAAATATTTAACATGGATGGAAGAAGCGCGGGTAGAATGTTTGCGCTCCATCGGAATTGATTTTGCAGATTTAGTAGCATTGGGTTGTGATTTACCAGTTGTAGATTTGTCATTGCGCTATCATCGTTCGCTGCAATTAGGGATGATGGCACTGGTAAAAACTCGGATGTTGGAAGTTACTGGTGTCCGTATCAATTGGGATTATAAAATAGTTTCTACTGATGGAGAAGAATTATATGTGAGTGGACAGGTAACATTAGTAGGATTAGATCGAGAAAGAGGTAAAATTATGCGACAGTTACCTCCAGCGATGAAAGATGCACTGGCGAAAATTTCTGCATCGTACAAATAAGCAATGTGATGTAATTAATTACCGACAGGTATTTGGGAAATGTTTTGAGTAATTTCAGAGACTTTCTGCCAAATATCTTGAGGCGTAATTCCAAAACCAAAGTATAATAAAACCACTATTGCTGCACAAGTCACAGCAGTTTTAATGGTGGTTTTTACTATTTTCCAGAGCAGAATAAATGTGATCCAGGCGACTATTAAAGTTATAATCATGATATCAAGGATTTTAAAATCATGGTTGTTAAATAGGTTATCCGTTATATTTGAAAATGGCAAGATAGTTAGGTTTATTAATAAAATTTAGAGAAAAGCATGAAAATTATTTCACTGAGACTCAAGAATAATTTTTTAGGTTGGGATTTTGATGAAGTTGATTTTTCATCAAATTTAACGCTGTTAGTAGGTGTTTCCGGTGTAGGTAAAACTCAAATACTGCGTGCAATTATGGATTTAAACCGCATTGCAAATGGAAAAAGTATAAATGGTTTGGAATGGAAAATAAGATTTTCTACCATCAATGGTAATGAATTCGTTTGGGAGGGTAGTTTTGATACTATTGACAACGAAGCAGATGAATTAATTTTTGACGACCAAGATGAAACAGAAAAACCATCATTACTTTATGAAAACCTGACTTCAAGAAATAGTATTTTAACTGAACGTAGTCAAGGAAAAATAAGAGTTAAAAATCAAGAAATGCCTAAATTTTCTTCGCATCAATCAATAGTGTATATATTGAGAGAAGAAAGTGATATAAAAGAAGCTTATAATGCTTTGAACAAAATTGAATACCGTGATCAAACAAGAAATGGTATATATAAAATACCAGAAAAACCTTTGCATTTTCTCACCAATAAATATAAAACATTGGAGGGTATAGTTAATAGTGGTGAAGATATTATAACTAAAATCTATTTAACTTATTTTCATAAATTAAATGTTTTCGATCAAATTAGATCCAGTTTTATTGATATTTTTCAACAAATCGAAGATATAAAAGTTGAGCTTATTGACAGAGATGATTTTCCAAAAAGTTTTTTTATTCCTTTTGTTTTTATCAAAGAAGAATCTGTAGAAAAATGGATTAGAGAAGATAGGATGTCTTCAGGTATGTTGCGGACACTTATTCATATTAGTGAAATTCACCTTTCAAATCCAGGAAGTTTAATATTAATTGATGAATTTGAAAATAGTTTAGGTATCAATTGTATTGATATATTGACTGATGACTTAATTCATGAAAATAAAACTTTGCAATATATCGCTACTAGTCATCACCCTTACATTATCAATAATATTCCCTATGAATACTGGAAAATAGTTACTCGCAAAGGTGGACATATTAGCATTCGTAATGCTTCAGATTATCATTTAGGTAAATCTAAGCAACAAGCATTTATTCAATTAACTAAAATTCTTGAAAAACAATTGTAACATGAATTTCTATTTTGTGTTTGAGGGGAAAACAGAAGCAATTATTTATAAAAAATGGTTATCTTTCCTACTACCACATTTAACTGAAGTGGATAGTTTTGATGCTGTTAGTCAGAATAACTATTATTACGAAAGTGATATGGGTGTTCCTGATTGTTATAGAGTTGCTGCTAATGCTATTCAAGAAATTAACGAAGTCCCAAAATATGATTATTTGGTGCTATTTACAGATGCAGATCGTTTGACTGTTTCCGATAAAAAAACAGAAGCATTAGAGAAAATTAAACTCAATTTACAAAATCAACCTTTTCAAACTCTACCAGAAAATTGTCAATTACAAGTTATTATCCAAAAAGTTTGTATTGAAACTTGGTTTTTAGGAAATAGAAACTTTTTTGTCAGAAATCCACAACATAATGAAACTCTGAAAGCATATATTAAATATTTTGATGTCAGTCAAAATAATCCTGAAGATTTAGCTAGTGAGTTTGAAGAAGATACGAAAAATAGTAAAGAAATCTTTGGATATAAAACTAAAGCTTTATTTCATGAAGGATATCTGAGAGAGATTTTTAAAGAACGTAATTTATCTTATAGGAAATCTAGACCAAGAGAAGTACAAGAAAAATTTTACTTTGATCAATTATTAGCTAGAATTAAAATAAATTCAGATCATTTACATAGTTTTCAAGAATTTATAGATTTTTGTGCAAGAATCAATATTCAAGAAAATCAATAAAAATTTATCCCACACCGCACCGGATAAGATGAGTGTAGGATAATTAGTATATCTACCCAACAGAAACTATCTGTGGTTGAATCGCTAATTTTTCAGTCGCAGTAAAAACCTCTTGTCTAGCCCATTGATCAGCTGCCAAAATGTCATCTAAAGAAGGATTTTGTTTGTTATCATTGGTATGGCGATCGCAAACAAACTCAATACACCTTGCAATATCCAAATACCCAATTTTCTCATCTAAAAACAGCGCCACAGCTTGTTCATTCGCCGCATTTAACACCGCCGGCATAGAACCACCAGCCCTACCCGCAGCATAAGCCAAATTCATGCAAGGATACTTATGATGATCCGGTTCACGGAATGTTAAATCACCAGATTTTACTAAATTCAATCTTTCCCAATTAGTAGCAATTCTTTCTGGCCAAGACAACGCATAAAGCAGCGGTAAACGCATATCTGGCCAACCAAGTTGAGCTAAAACAGAAGTATCTTGTAACTCAATCAAAGAGTGAATAATACTTTGGGGATGAATGACAATTTCAATATCATCATAATCCATCCCAAACAAATAATGAGCCTCAATGACTTCTAAACCCTTATTCATCAAAGTTGCAGAGTCTACGGTGATTTTTTTACCCATTGACCAATTAGGATGTTTAAGAGCATCCGCAACTTTCACATTTGCTAACTTCTCCACAGGCCAGTCACGGAAAGCACCACCGGAAGCAGTTAGTAATATCTTCTTTAACCCACCATCAGGAACACCTTGCAGACATTGAAAAATTGCCGAATGTTCCGAGTCTGCTGGTAATAGTTTCACACCATGTTTTTCCACCAACGGTAAAACCACAGGCCCACCAGCAATCAGAGTTTCTTTATTTGCTAGAGCAATATCCTTACCAGCTTCAATTGCTGCAATTGTCGGTAACAAACCCGCACAACCAACAATACCTGTTACCACACTTTCAGCGTCACCATAACGAGCAACCGCTGTCACACCCTCTTCCCCAGCTAGTAAAAGTGGTTGGGGATCAACGTCTTTAATAGCTTCCCGTAGTTCTGGTAACTTATCAGCGGCAGAAATAGCTGCAATTTGGGGACGAAACTGGCGAATTTGGGCTGCAAATAACTCCACATTGCGCCCCGCAGTTAGGCCAACTATGCGAAACTTGTCTGGATGTTCAGAAACTATATCTAAAGTCTGAGTACCAATAGAGCCAGTAGAACCAAGAAGAGTAATAGCTTTCACAATTATTTAGGGGTTGACGATACTCTTAACTTTGACACTCTGCGTCCTCAAGGAGCGCAGATTCTTGGTTCAACGAGTCCACTTAGATTAGAGTCCTTGCGGCATCTAACCCAGAGGTGGTTCTCTCCCCAAGCGTTACTTTCCCCCTGCCCGGAGGTAGTTGCATGACTACAAATCCTGTCTGCCGACAGGCAGGTTTGTTTGATTTGAAATTCTGTGTCGTGTTTCGACTTCGCTCAACACAAGCCTAGTACCTGTAAATCTTTTACCTACTTCCAGGTGATAGTTCCAAAAAACATAGACAAATATCTCATGCCTTTCATTTGTCGGGAATAACCCCGACAGGGCGAACTACAACGCCCTCTATCCCTAGACTAAAAGCTGTCGGGACTACTTTTCGTAAAATATTCAAACTACCATTGACATCAGCATGAATCAATAAACCATTACCTGTTTGATAAAACTTAGTTCTGATTCTGCGACCACTAAATTTTACACTGAGCTTAGTCGAAGTGTTCACTTCTTTCGAGTCAACTTTGCCATAAGTAGGAATAGGATCTTGGTCTAAAAAAGAAGCTACAGAAGTGTAAGACTCCTCAGAGACCAATACATTTATCCCCACTAATTTCGCTTTATAACTCAACTGCTGTACAAATCGAGTATGGGGAATACAAACAAAGTTTTGATTATTTCTACTGCCCAAATTCCCATTCTGTTTCCACAAGGAATTTTGACCTATTACTAAAGTCCCAATCCCACACTTGACTAAATGGTTAATAATTAAGCGACTGGCTTTATGCAGATAATCATCTACTCGAAAATTCCGTTTTTTAGTTAAACTTTGTAGTCGTTTAGAGGTCTTTTGATGTGCAGGTAGTAAAGATTGTAAATTGGCTTTTCTTTGATTGTAATAACGATTAATTGATTTGATAATCCGCCCGGAAACCAGAACTGGTATAAATCCCGGCTGGTTTGATGTTAAAGTGGCTAGATTATCTATGCCTAAATCAATCGCTGCTATAGCATTACTGTCTAAACCATAATCTGTTTCCTCTTTTTCATAGACAACTTCTACTACATAATGGTCAATCTTGGGGACAATTCTTACTTGATTTAGATAACAATAATCTACTTTTGTAGGAATGTGAATCTGTGTTTGTGACAGATGAATCAACCCGGATTTCATTTTGGGTTTACTCACTGCTTGGGCTGTATAAACTAATAAATGTCTCCCTTTTTCTTTGTGTTTATATTTGGGTAATTTGGGTCTGCCTAAAAATTTAGATTTATCTTCTGCATAAGCTTTAATTGCTGCAAAAAAAGATGACCAGTTGCGATGTAGTCCTAATAATACTTGTTGGGCAACTTTGGCTGGTAAGGCCTGGTATGGTTCTGTCCCTTTTAACTGTTTTGCTAAACAATTGTAATCGAGGTATTTTTGAGCAAAGATGAAACTTTGGCGAATGTGAAAGTTAGCATAATTGTAGAGGTTTTTGGCAGCAAAACACAATTTATCAATCTCCTGATAATGGGGATGATTTCTTTGAATGATATGCCGCTCTACTACTTGCATACACTAACTGGTTTCTATGAATATTCGCCCATATATACTAACATATCTTAGATCTGATAATGCACAAAATTCTTGCTCAGTTCTCTTTGCACAAGAAAAGCTGTATAAGTGATTTTAGCTGACTTGTCTGTGATTAATGACTAGACATGACTATATTTGTCTATAAATTCGGCGAAGTTTACCAATACTAGAACTACGAAGTAGAACCCCATAGATTTAATTGTCAAGGTACAGATTGCCGTTAAGCAGTTAGGTTTTTATACAGGTTGTTTACCATTCCTGTGAAATTCACTGTAGCATAACTGTCCTCAAGGGGCAAGCCGCTATTAGTCATTAGTCATTGGTTGTTAGTAATATTCATCCTGACTCCTGACTCCTGTACGGGCGAACGGCCGTTCGCCCCTCCTGAATTAACGTACCTCTTTCAAACTATCAACTTGTTTGGTAAACATCTCTGTAAACAAATCCATGACAGTACGTTCTTCACGGACTTTGATATTAGCAGTAATAGACATCCCTGATTGTAAAGGAATAGTTCTACCTTGAGCGATAATATTTTGTTGATCCAAACTAACTGTAGCTGGAAATCTATAAAATTGATGAGTTTGATCTGGTGGTAAAGCATCTGAACCAATATTGATTACTTGACCTTTAATATCTCCAAACTGACTAAAAGGAAAGGAATCTATTCTCACATCTACTTTCATCCCCTCACGAACAAAACCAATATCTTTATTAGTGATAAATACATCGGCAATATATTTATCATTAGGGACGATTTGCAATAATTTTTGGGTAGGATTAGCCACAAAACCAGGGTTTTTAGCTTGTAAATCAAATACAATTCCTGAAACCGGAGCGCGAACTTCTTGATATTTAATGTTTAATTGTGATTGGGAAATTTTACTATTAATATCAGCCAATCTCTGTTCATTTTCCAGAATAATTCGCATAAATTGACTATCAATTTCTGCAATTCTCTGTTTGTTATTAGCTATCTGATCTAAAACATTTTTATCAGTTACTGCTACGGTATTTGTAACTTGTTGCTGTGCTTTTTGAATATCAAACTCTAGGCGTTTTTCTTCTTCCATTAATTGTTCTATTTCTGCCTGGAGAGTTTGTACCTGTTGTTGCTGATTCAGGTATTGTAACTGAGAAATTCCTCCTTCTACTGCTAGAATTTTCAACTTATCTAAAATCTGTGATTGAATGGCTAAACCATTTTGAGTATCTTTTAGCCGCACTTCTGTTTGAGATAGTTGCTTTCTGATTTTTTCAACTTCTAATTTAGCTGCATTGGAACGAGATTCTAATTCTCTCTGGGCAGCAACAAAGCGTTGTTGTTCATCTATACCATTTCTTACATCTGGTGCAGAATTTCTTAATTGAGAACGGAGGAGTTGATTTTCCGATACTAACGATGCTCTATTTTTTAATAGAAAAGCTGATTCTGCTGGTAAGTTACCGCTTAAAAAATTTAACTCTGATGCGACGGCAGTGCTTGCTCCCATTAAGCGGCGATAAATATCATTTTCTTTGATTAAAGCTACACGAATTTTGTTTAGAGAACTTAATTCAGCTAAGGTGGCAATAGATTCAAATGTTAAGAGTAATTCTCCTTCTTTAACCTCTTGTCCATCTTTGACATACACAGATTTAACAACACCATTAATAGGAGCTTGAACTTCTTTAACCGTTCCCTCTGGTTTTAATTGACCAGTAGCAGGAACAACCTGTTCAATTTTGGCAAAATACGCCCAACCAATACCAAAACAAGCTACCAGCATCATGGTAATCATGATCGTGCGTGACCAAACTGGTGATTGTTTTAAGACTATGGATTGTTCAAAGCTATCTTGATAGGAAGTATTTGAAGAATTACTAGCAGATTTTTTGATGGGTAACTCTAGATTTTGTTTTTTGCCGTTACCGTTAGAGTTGATTTTATTACCGTTAACTTGAGTCATAACAATTTTGGATTTTGGGTTTGAGTATTCACAGGAAATTTCAGATTATTCAGATATATTTATGCTAACAACTGATCATCAGGGTTTAGCAATACTAAACCCCTGAAACTGACAACTTAGAGATTAACTTCTTGTTGTTGATAGAGGTAGAAATAATGTCCTTTAGTGGTCATTAATTCTTGGTGGCTACCTTGTTCTATTACCCTACCACCATCCATTACAACAATGGTATTAGCATTACTAACAGTATTGAGGCGGTGAGTAATGAAAAAGACGGTTGTACCTTGGAATGCTCGCGCTAAATTCAAGCATATTTGTCGTTCGGTGGGATAATCTAGGGCGCTGGTAGCTTCGTCTAAAACTAATAATTTTGGTTTTTGGAGAATGGAACGGGCGATCGCAATTCTTTGTCTTTGTCCACCAGAAAGGTTTGAACCTTTTTCTCCTACCCTGGTGTTATAACCATTGGGCAAGTTCATGATAAATTCATGGGCAACAGCAATCCTAGCCGCTTCGATAATTTCATCTGTGCTGGCATCGGGATTAGTTAAGGCTATATTTTCTTGGACTGTACCATCAAACAACAATGGATCTTGAGGTACAACTCCTATTTGCCGACGTAGTGAATAAAGTTCTACTTTACTAATGTCATAACCATCAATCAAAATTCTGCCAGACTCAACGTTATAAAGTCTGAGTAGTAATTTCATCATGGTACTTTTCCCTGAACCACTTTGTCCGACAATGCCGACAAATCTACCAGATGGAAAATCAAGACTAACGTTATTTAGTTGTAATGGTCCACTGGGAGCAAATCTAAAGGAAACACCTTCATATTTAACTGCACCCTCAATACTGGGTAAGGGAATATTTTCTCTGTCTGCTTCTGCTTCTTGGGGTGTATCAACAATGTCACCTAATCGCTCTAAAGATAATCCAGTTTGTTGGAAGTTTTGCCACAGTTGCGCCAATCTTAATATGGGGCTGGTAACGTAACTGGAGATAATTCTAAAGGCGATTAATTGTCCTAAAGTCAGGTCTCCTTTTAAGACTAAATAAGCTCCTACCCACAACACTAATAAGGCACTAAGTTTATTTAAAAATTGACTGGTGGAGTTTGCTAAGGTAGAAGTGATGACGGTTTTAAAACCTGCGGCTACAAATTTGGCATAACGTTCTTGCCAGGAAAAGCGCGATCGCAATTCAATATTTTGTGCTTTTACTGTTTGAATACCTGACATCACTTCCACTAAATAAGATTGAGTAGAAGCATTCCGTTCTGCCTTGGTGCGTAACTGTCGGCTAATGGTGGGTGCAGCAATTAATGTCACTACAACAAATAAAGGAATAATTCCTAAGCCCACTATGGTTAGCTGCCAACTATAAAACAGCATGACAACGATATAAACCACCGAGAAAACGGCATCTAATACTACTGTTAATGCTGTACCTGTGAGGAACTGACGAATGTTTTCTAATTCGTTGACGCGAGTTGCGAGTTCACCAACTGGGCGCTTTTCAAAATAACGTAATGGTAATCTCAACAGGTGGTCAATAATTTGTGACCCCAAACCCATATCAATCCGGTTTGTGGTATCTACAAATAAGTAAGTCCGTAATGTAGTTAATACTGCTTCAAATACACCGACTGCTAATAGTAAAACTCCTAAAACATTCAGGGTATTAATACTATTTTGAACGATGACTTTATCAATGATTAATTGAATAACTAACGGGTTTGCTAAAGCTGCTAGTTGGACGAAGAAGGAAGCAATAAATACTTCTATTAAAACTCGCCGATAACGTGATAAATATGGTAAAAACCAACTTAAACCAAATCTTTGCTGGGGTGTTTCCTGGGTAGCACTAATCAGTAAAACTTTCAGTTGTGGTTGCAGGTTACTCTCATCAGTTTCTATTTCTTGAATCAGTTGACTTGGTTTACAATTAATAATGCCCTTGGATGGCACACCCAAAACTACGGTATGATCGTCAACTGCATAGACCACAGCATAATTATCTTGATATTGAATTAATGCTGGTGTGGGAATGCGAGTAATGGCTGTGGCGGGAATTTCTACTAATTGAGATTTAAGACCAATTAATTCGCCTAAATAGGCACAAACAGGGAAGGAGATATTACCCTGCCGTTTTATTTGTTCGCTTAAAATTCGCCTTACTACTTCTTTTCTGAGGGGAACTTCTAAGTGTTTACCCAACATTTGAAAACAGGCCAAGGTAGAATCTAATTCTCCCTGTCCCCGAAAGAAGGGGAATTTTTTGAGGTTATGCTTGACTTGAGGCTTTTGTGGTGAAGGCGTACTTACGGCTTCGTTTGTAGCGTAGGGAATGTCTATTTCCTCTAGGTTTTGCTCTTGATCATCTAGTTGTTCTACTCCTACTTGATATTGATCTAGAAATAATAAATCTTCAGGAAGGATACCTACTAAACGTGCAGGGCTATTACCTGTTACTTCTACAATGTTTCTAGAACTTGTTGCTAATTGAGTACCTGGGGAACAATTAGCTACTGTACCACCACCACTAACAAGCCAGACTCTATCAGTTTCTAGTTGATTAGATTGGTGTTTTCCTGGTGGAAGATAATGAATTTGTACCTTTGATACAATTTCTTGGGTGATTTCTTTGAGGTTTAAGCTGGCGTTGGCTTGTTGGGCTAATTGGGGGCTGAGAACATCAAATATTTCTATGACATGACTGGCATTTTGACGATCATGGGCAAAGGCTGGATTTTGAAATAGTAGACTTAAATAGTCTGCTGTACTGAAGGTTAAACAAATTATTTCTGTAGAGGCGATCGCTGTTTCACAAGCTATCTGTCTCAATAAACTAATTTCCCCAATTACTGCCCCCGGTTCTAAAATTTTTAGGGTGACAGGTAATTGTGTCTGGGGATCATACCCTAGTAACCTGACTTTTCCTTCATAGAGAATTGATATTCGATCTGGTAGTTTTTCTTTACTAATTATTTTTTGCCCGATGCGGTAACGTAAGGCTTGCTGTTGAGATAAAAGATTATTTCTTTCGGATACCGATAGTTGTTCAAATCCAGGCAGGTTGGTTAAGAATTCGGAAAAGGATTGATTACTATAAGTCATGTTTATGAGAATTAATTAATTTTTATTGTCGTGGCAGGGATAGATAGTATTATTATTCGTTGTGAAAGCTATATAGAATGATGAACAGGAAAAATTTAATAATTGAGTCTTTATCCGGTTCACATCCTCGCTCACTCAATCTTCTGCTTGTTTGATTTGCCAGTTTTGTGGTGCTATTTGGGTTTGTAGCCAACCCTGGAAACGCTCATTTATTAATCGCTGCCGCGTGGAACGATCAAATTGTGCTGGTAATAGTTTCTCTAACCTGACAATTACAAGCCATTCACCTATTTGAGTTGGTGGTGATAGTTGTTGCGGCTGACTCACAGATAAAATTTTCGCCAACATTGGATTTAAAGCTTGTAATTCCACAGGGCCAACTAAACCATCTGTTTGTGCTTCTGGTCCCTGGGCATATTCCCTTGCTAGTTGGGCAAAAGATTGTTCTCCCTCCTGAATACGAAAATAAATTTCTTGGGCTATCCCAATCTCAGCAGTGGTAATGAGTGAATATATAACTCTATCCAGTTGGGGTTTACGCTGGTAAAAGTAAGAGTCTATATCTTGTCCCCAAGATGCTTCTTTGAACTTTTCCAATTTGAGTTGGCGAATAGCTATACTATTCATAGTTTCAGGACTGATTGTCTGTTCCTGTCGTCCTTGATATTGTTGGGCTAGTTGTTCACAGGCGAGTTGCTCTTCTTCTGGTGTAGACTCAACTTGTGCGATCGCTTGATCAATCACCACTTCTTTCAGTAATGGCGGCACTAATTGATATTTCTGTAATAATTGCAGAACTTCAGCAGCAGGTAGTATGCGATCGCCAAATTGCAGCACTGGATTCATATTATTCGTAAGCAGGTTTACCACCTCTATCAGTTAGTTGTTATCAAAAAAATAGTAGAACTAGATTGGAGTATGTTTATCCACGAGTTAAGAAAACGTTATTGTTTATGAATCTCTAGGTTTAAAGTTTTTGTACATAGATAAATTTTTCATGAAGTTCATAAACTTAACGGATTACGTTTTTACATACTTCAGTAAAAAATTATCCGTATTTAAATATCATCGTACCAAACTATCACAATTTTTTGAAAATGCAAGCTCAAACTGGCAGTTCAGTAAAAAAACTTAGAAATTTAACTTGAAAATATAGAAAATACATTTTTAATTCGGGTTTATAGCTATCTATATGCTTTCTGCCCGAAACTTTTCACCAGCCATTATACTATAATTTACCATTTCTCATTGATTAATTACGTAATTTAACAGAAGACATAGTTTAAAGGTTTACACATCTGTCACTTGGATACAGGTTGATTAAAAAAGTAAGGGCTAAAGGTTTTTTCCCTTTACCCCTTAGTTCTGTTATAGTTTTTTGATTTCTTCTGATTTATAGAAGCTGACTAAATTTGTAATTCCCTTACGCAATTACAAAAATATCACTAGCACTCAAAGTAGCCGCATTAGTCAAAGTAGCAATCTGAACACCATCAGATCCACCTAAACCATCCACATCAAAGAACAACGCACCACTACCAGTGTTGTAAATGAATCTGTGATCAGCAGTAGTAGCAGAAGTTGCACCTAAACCTAAACCAGAAATAAATGCTGCTGCGTCTATGGAAGCACCGCCACCATCGGATAAACCAGCAAAGCCAGATGCAGATATTTGAATTGTATCTCTTAGAGCCGGATTGACATCGGTTGCGTCAAAGTCAGCAATTCTATCTAAACCATCACTGGAACTTTCAAAGCGGAAGGTATTACGACCATCACCACCAAACAGGAAGTCATTACCAGCACCACCAATTAAGGTATCATCGCCTCCTTGACCGTAAATGTAGTCAACACCACCGCCACCATTTAGGGTATTAATGCCATCATTACCTGTGATTCTATTGTTCAGTCCATTACCTGTACCATTAATGTTGCCATTTCCAGTTAAAGTTAAGCGTTCTAAATTGTCGCCCAAGGTATAGGTAACAGAGGAGATGACGGTATCAAGCCCTTGATTAGCATTCTCAATGACTACATCCCCTGCATCATCAACGTCATACTGGTCATTACCATCACCACCAATCATCCTATCAGCACCTGTACCGCCAAATAGGAAGTCGTTACCATCACCACCTAGTAAGGTGTCATTACCTCCATAGCCATAGATATAATCTTGACCACCTAAACCATTTAGGACATTGTTACCGTCATTACCAGTGAGGTTGTTATCTAATTCGTTACCTGTACCGTCAATATCACCATCACCAATTAAAAGCAGGCGCTCCAGGTTATCTCCCAAAGTGTAGGTGACAGTGGAGACAACAGTATCTATCCCAGCATCACCAATAACTACATCACTGGTACTATCTACATCGTATCTGTCATTACCAGAACTACCAGTTAAAGTGTCCCCAACAGTTGTATTTAACAAGATTGAGATATTGTTATCATCTCGGTTAACTACTACTAGGTCTAAATCATTGTCACTGTCAATGTATCCTGCTGCTACTGCGCGAGCGCCATTTCCGGCAGAAAAATTGGTGGCAGCACCAAAGTTACCGTTACCATCTCCTATCAATAAGGAAACATTATTACTACTACTATTTGCGACCAATAAATCAAGGTTGCCATCACCATCAATATCGCTGGCAGTTACTCCTCGTGGTTCTGAGCCTACATTGAAGTTGGTTGCGGAGAGAAAACCGCCTGCACCATCTCCTAACTGTACAGATACCACGGAAGTTCCAGACCGAACAATTGCTATATCTGGATTACCATCTTTGTTGAAGTCTTCTACGGCAATATCACGGGTAGTAGTACCTACGTTATAGCTTTCAAAGTGACCAAAAGTACCTACGCCAGTTCCACTGAAGACATAGACATTGTTATCGTCAAATCTACCCGCAGCTACGTCTAGGAGACCATCATTGTTAAAGTCTCCCAGAGATATGGCGCTGAGTGGAGTTCCAGTAAAAGCTTCAGGGACACCATAGATACTAGCTGGACCGAAAGTGCCATTACCATTACCTAGCAATATAGATATATTGCTGCTTGGTGCAGCGGAAGGAGTACCCAGTTCAACTAGGTTAAAGTTAGCTGTTGCTATATCTAACTTACCATCACCATTGAAGTCACCAATAAAAACATCAATGGGATTATAGGCTGAACTGACACCAACAGGGCTAGAACCAGCTTCAACAAAATCACCTGTGCCATCGCCCAAAAGGATTGATACTGTTTTATCTGTAGAGTTAGTTACTACCGCATCTACATTTCCGTCGCCGTTCAAGTCTGCTAGATCAACTGCAAATGGCTGATTTCCTACAGATTCAGTTGGTGCGTTAAATGATATTGCCATTGGTTGATTTTCTACAGATTCAGTTGGTGCGTTAAATGATATTGACATTGGTTGATTCCTTACTAAAATTACAAACCTGAATTTATCTAAACAAAAGATTGCTATATCTGTCTAGCTGAAATTTTCTATTAATAGATGCTATTATCCTACGCTTGACAAATCTAGCATTTGCTTTTCTCTCATCAATTTAAGCCAATTACCTTGGATTTTTGATAAATATAATTAAACTTTTACGGAAAATTTATATTTCTAGTTCTAAATACCAATAAAAAATCAAATATTCTTTCCAGATTTTTGCTGGATATATTGTTGATTATTAAATATGTAGTAAAAATGACATATTTTATTGTCAGTAATATATTGACATTAATCGCTTAATGTCAATATATCAATTTATTGATTACTAAAAAATATATTTAAGGATATACAAAGAAACCTGCTTTAAGGGCAGGTTAAATTCTCTTTGTACATAGTATATATGTGGATATTTTATTGGTATTATTTGTCTGATTTCCACAAATAAAAACTATTTTTTATCTGAATAAACCAGGATTTAAAATAGTCCGGTTTTGTGGTTGGAACTGACGACCAAAGGATACTCCATTTCTTAATTGGGTAGCTGTACCACCATCTTCAGGAGCTAAGAAAGGTTTTAAGTTAATGCCATTTTTAGAAGAACTGACATTGTTTACTGTGCTGTTACCACCTAAAAGTGTGCGACCTAAATTATACAAATCATTTGTTCCTCCCCAACCACGATTTGTATAAGTATTTACAGCTGTGGTTTGTTGTCCATTATCTGCGGTGGCTAGGTTGCTGAAAATGCTGCTACGGATGGCGTAGGGGTCTTTATCCCGTGGTACGGTTAGTAAAATACGACAACTAGGGTTGGCTTCTGTGGTGACACAGATGATATTTTCGTTGTTTTCTCTGGCTATCTGTAATTCTTGTAGGCCATCTGGACGATACAATTCTAATCTTTGGGCGATCGCCTGACAACGATTTTCAGCACTCCAACCACCACCTAAAGTCTGAGGTGCAGCCCAAGCAAAAAATTGACCTGGTTGACTTTGGGGTTGATACATTACAGTATATCTGCTGTTGTAAGATTGACAGCTAAACCTGGTACTGGTATCTACAGGAGTAGAGGTAGGCGTACCCGTAGATGTACCTGATGGAACTGTTGTCGTTGAACCTGATGGTACGGTAGGAACAACAACGCTATCGGTTTGAGCAAAAGCAGTGGAATTACCAATTAATAAGGATAAACTCAGACTGCCTAGTAATAAATAATGAAGTGGTTGTGATGCCATAATTTTACCTCGAATATATATTGCTGTATACCTTGACGGAGAATTTTACTTTTGGTTCGTTTTTGGAGATGATTTTTTCTCCATACTCAGTTATTATCCATACTTCGTTGATATCTATCATAAAACAATTTTTCTGGTTGAAAATTGATTAGTAGTAAATCAATATACAGCAGATTGCAGATCAATGAGGTACAGAATCGAAATTGAAACCTAGACACCAAGCTAGTTTCACTCCTGACTCCTGAATTCTGCTGTAAATTAGTTAATGCGTTGGACAAGTTGATTAATGTTAGCCGCAGTTTCTTCCGGTTTTCCAGTCAGAGGAAAAATTAAAATACTTTTAATGGCTGGGTTATTTACTAATTGTTTCAGCCGATGAGATTGGGCTTCACTAATAGCAATACCATGATAATCTTTAACATAATTTAATTCATCTTGAAAATTATTATCATTATAGGCTTGAATAAAAACTCTATCCACATTCCATTTTGGCCAATCAGCCGAAAAATATTGTTTAGCCCAATAAGGATTATGATGACAAATATCAAAACTAACAGAAGAGTTAGCTGTTTTCATAGCTTTAATCATTTGCTGCATAAACTTAGTTAACTTAGCAGTACAATTGATATTTCCTGGTAATTCTGTATGATAAGCTAAATAATCGTCCCATTGTACAGCATCAATTTCCGGATATCTTTGCACAAACTCAACCAAGGTATTAGTTAAAAAATTAGCAACATTGAAAAATTAGAATTATAGATAATGGGATATTTGCACATCCACATCCACTAGGTTCTTTTTTTTGTGTGACATAATATGATGATTACCTAAAAATCTCTATCTAGATAAAAGTTTTGAAAATATCAATAACCATAAAATAATGAATTGTTTCTATGGTATTTTATTTCATTCTTAATACTTGATAGCGAAGTAATGATTTGAGATTGGCTTGTTCCGAAACTCAACAAATATACTCGTAATATCACGAGGCATTATTGTTTAATCTTTAAATTATTATACCAGATATGTAAAAACAGTTGTTTAATAATAAACATTAAACCATGATATACTGGCGTAAATAAAGTCTCAAAAACCATCATTTTCAGGAGATCAGATTCTGTACAAAGGTATAAAAAATCCTAATTTGCCTGTATTATGAAGGCTTAACCTATAATAGTAAAATCAATTTGGTATAAAAAGACTAAATATAGGCTGCTATACAGTCAATTATGGAGGAAGACAGAATGTCAAACAGTCCAGGACTGTACATCATACTCGTTAGTGTTCATGGATTAATTAGGGGTGAGAATTTAGAATTAGGAAGAGACGCAGATACTGGTGGACAGACAAAATATGTAGTTGAACTGGCGAACACATTAGCCAAAAATCCACAGGTTGAAAGAGTTGATTTAGTAACTCGGTTGGTGAGTGATCCTAAAGTAAGTCCTGACTATGCCCAACCAGTCGAAAAACTTTCCGAAAAAGCCCAAATTATTCGCCTCAACTGTGGTCCCCGTCGTTATCTCCGCAAAGAGGTTCTCTGGCCATACTTAGATACCATGGCCGATGAACTACTCCGACACATTCGTAAAGTAGGCAAAATACCCAATGTAATTCATACCCACTATGCAGATGCAGGATATGTTGGGAGTCGCGTTGCTGGTTGGTTAGGTACACCCCTTGTCCACACTGGTCATTCATTAGGAAGGATCAAGCAGCAAAGACTATTAGAACAGGGAACAAAACAGCACATTATTGAAGAACATTTTCATATTAGTAGAAGAATAGACGCAGAAGAGATTACATTGGGTGGAGCGGCTTTAGTGATAGCCAGTACGTCCCAAGAAGTTGAAGAACAGTATAGTGTTTACGATCGCTATCAGCCAGAAAGAATGGTGGTAATTCCCCCTGGTGTGACTTTAGAAAAATTTTACCCAGCAGGGGATGATTGGCAAAACCCACCTATTCAAAAAGAACTAGAACCTTTTCTCAAAGATATCCACAAACCAATGATCACGGCGATTTCTCGCCCAGCAATTCGCAAAAATGTTAGTAGCCTGATTAAAGCCTACGGTGAAGATCCAGAGTTACGTAACCTAGCTAACCTGGTACTGGTGCTAGGAAAAAGAGATGACATTATGACGATGGAATCTGGACCGCGTCAGGTGTTTATGGAGATATTGCAACTAATAGACCGCTATGATTTGTATGGTCATGTAGCCTATCCTAAACATCACGCCTCCAATGATATTCCAGATTTATACCGCCTCACAGCTAAAAATCAGGGTGTTTTTATCAACCCAGCTTTAACAGAACCATTTGGTTTAACGTTAATTGAAGCTACTGCTTGTGGTGTACCAATTATTGCTACTGCTGATGGTGGTCCGAGGGATATTTTGGCAGCTTGTGAAAATGGATTACTGATTGATCCTTTGAATATTCAAGACATCCAAAATGCTTTACGGACAACTCTCAAAGATCGGCAACAATGGCAAAGCTGGTCTGATCAGGGTTTAATTAATGTCCGCAAATATTTCTCCTGGCAAAGTCATGTGGAGAAATATTTAGATAGGATACGCTTATTTAAACAACAAAAAATTCAATCTTTACTTAGTCCTTTACCTGTACCTCCAGCAGTGGATCATCCAGATTGGAAAGTTCAAGATACTAACCGTCTACCAACGGCTGATCGGTTCTTGGTTTGTGAAATTGATAATACGTTGTTAGGGGATAAGGAAGCTTTAGAAAAGTTAATTGAGCGGATTCGCAACGAAGGTCAAACAACCGGGGTAGGAATTGCTACTGGGCGCAGTCTGGAAAGCACTTTAAGTATGTTGGAAGAGTGGCGCTTTCCCATGCCAGATTTGTTAATCACATCAGCGGGTAGTGAAATCTATTATGGACCGCAGATTGTTACAGATACAGGTTGGAAAAAACATATAGGACATCATTGGCAAGGTGAAGCTATTCGTCAGGTGATGAAAAATATTCCTGGTGTAGAATTGCAACCACCGGAATCTCAACGCAAGTTTAAGATTAGTTATTTTGTGGATGAGTCTAAAGCTCCAAAATTCCGGGAGATTATCCGCCATTTGCGTCGTCATCAACTCCCTGTTAAAGGTGTTTATAGCCACAATATGTATCTGGATTTAGTGCCAATTCGGGCTTCTAAGGGTGATGCTATTCGTTATGTGGCTTGGAAATGGGGTTTACCTGTGCAACGTTTCTTAGTGGCTGGTGCTTCTGGTAATGATGAAACCATGTTAAGTGGTAGCACTCTTGCTGTAGTGGTAGGAAATTACAGCCAGGAAATTGAAAAACTACGTGGTCATTCACAGGTTTATTTTGCTGAAGGTCATTATGCTTGGGGTATTTTGGAAGCTTTAGATCATTATGACTTTTTCGGTAATCTGTCTCAAAAACAACTAGAGTTAGCTAAAGTTTAGTTTTTAGGATCTGACGGTATAATACACCCTGATTAAGGGTTTGGTGCGTTACGGACTCTGTTCTAACGCACCCTAAAATTTTTGAGATTTTTTTTCACGCAGAGGCGCAGAGTCGCAGAGAGTAAGAGTTTCATACTTCAATTCAGCAATGCCGTTTTTTTAAATCTCTTGTTAGATTATTGCTGCTACAGCAGATTGCAAATCAATGAGGTACAGAATCAAAATTGAAACCTATACACAAAGACGGTTTCACTCTTGAATCCTGTACGGGTGAACGGCCCCCCTACTCCTGAATTCTGCTGTATTTTTGGCAAAATTCGACAAGCAACCACTAATTCACGTAAACTAATCAAAATATTGATTTACTACTATCTAGAAATTAACAGAATTGGGTGAAATCTCCTCTGCACAAAATTTTGTGAAAATTCAGGTAGTTTTCACCATAAAACGGTATAAAATCTCATTCATATACTTTTGCTGATGGGATTATGCCACCTGACTATTCTGGTCAAATTTTGAGAGGACGTTCTTTTAAAGGTCAAAACCTCACAGGAGCTAACTTTAGCAACGCTGATATTAGAGGAGCAAATTTTACTAATGCTATTCTCATAGGTGCTGACTTTACAGGTGCTAAGGCTGGACTACCAAAGCGTTGGGTAATTGGGTTGCTGATAGCTACCTTGGTAATGTCTGTAATTTCAGCGTTTTTCTCAGTCCTTACCAGTGCATTAATAATATCTATTTTTCAGGGTGGTTTTGTTGAGGATAGTAGTGAAAGCTTTATTATTGGAATAACTAGCTTAGTTGCTGTAATAGTTTTTTTTATTATTGCTATTCGTAAGAGTTTAATTGCTGGAGCCATCGCCGGAGCCATCGCCGGAGTCATCGCCATCGCCGGAGCCATCGCCGGAGCCATCGCCGGAGCCTTCGCCATCGCCTTCGCCTTTGCCGGAGCCATCGCCGGAGCCATCGCCGGAGCCTTCGCCATCGCCGGAGCCATCGCCTTCGCCGGAGCCTTCGCCTTCGCCGGAGCCTTCGCCTTCGCCGGAGCCATCGCCTTCGCCGGAGCCTTCGCCTTCGCCGGAGCCATCGCCATCGCCGGAGCCGTAGTTTGTACACTATTTAGTGCTTATATAGGCTGGCGAAGTGTGAAAAGAGGGGAAAAAGATATTTGGATTCGCTCATTTGCCATTGCCTTTGCTGCTACAGGTGGCACAAGTTTTTATGGTGCTGATTTAACCGATGCTAATTTTACTGGTGCAACCCTAAAAAACACAGATTTCCGCACAGCAAATCTCACCCGCACTCGTTTTTATGAAGCGAAAGAACTTGATTTGGCTAGACCAGGTGAAACAATATTAGCTAACTGTGCTGTTCTCAATTTGCTTGTGACTTTAAATGGTAGAGAAAAATCTTACCTTGGTGCAAACCTCAAAGGTGCAAATTTAATAGGTGCGGATTTAAAAACCGCTAATTTGAAAGGTGCTGATATTTTTGCAGCTACCTTTGCCGAAGCTATTTTAGAATATGCAAATTTGACTCTCACTCAAGCTGTAGGTACTAATTTCACCAAGGCTCAAATGACGGGTGCTTGTGTGGAAGCTTGGAATATTGAAAGTACAACTATCTTAGATCATGTTGATTGTCGTTTTGTCTATCTTTTAGAAAATCCCAAACCTCAAACAGATGACCGTGAACGTCGTCCCAGTAGTGGTGATTTTCAGCCAGGAGAATTTACTAAATTATTTGAGGAGGTTCTGAATACTGTTGATTTGATTTTCCGAGATGGAATTGATTGGAAAGCTTTTGTTAATGCCTTTAAGGAGGTAGAAGTTCAAAATCAAGATGTAGAATTAGCTATCCAGAGTATTGAAAATAAAGGTGATGGGGTAGTTGTTGTTAAGGTTGCTGTTCCTGAAGGGACTGATAAGGAAAAGATTCACAGCGATTTTACCGAAAATTATCAATTAGCATTAGCAGCAGTAGAGGAAAAATATAAGGCATTATTACAAGCAAAAGATGAAGAAATTAATTTTCATCGTCAACAAAGTGGTAAAATTCCAGAAATGATTATGGCATTAGCCAAACAACCTATTAATATTGAAGTTAATAATAACCAGGGAAATAAAAATATGACTAACAGTAATGATTCCAGTCGTAAATTTGAGAATAGCGGAACTTTAAATAATAGCGGACAAATTAATTTAGGTGAAATCAGTGGTACGGTAACAAATACTATTAATGAATTACCATCTGCACCTGAACCAGAAAAACCAGGCATTAAGGAATTATTAACCCAACTGCAAACAGCAATTGAAACCGATACAGATTTAACAGATAAAGATAAACAAAAGGCACTCAAACAAGTTAAATCTTTAGCTGAAGCTGCCCAAAATCCCCAAGAAAAAGAAGATTTAGCAGATACGGCAATCACAATGTTAAAAGGGGTTATTAGTGGTTTACCCAGTGCTGCAAGTTTAGTTAAACAATGCAGTCAAATTTTACCTTTAATTTCGAGTTTTTTGGGTTTGGGGTAGAAATGTTGTAGTTAGGACGGGTGGTAGAACCTCCTTTCAGCATTCCCAGTCTCAGACCGGAAGAGAATGGATAGAAAACATCTTCTAAAACTTCCCATAAATGTCATCATAGTAAATATCAAAACACTCAGCTATCAAGTTCAAACCCAATTTTTTCCCAGCTGATACCTGATAGTTGACTACTAATCACGATAAAAGGAGATAAAACTACGGTTTACGCACGTCCCTTAGCCCGGTTAATTGAACAATTGCAACGTCTACCCGGAGTTGGTCCCAAGTCTGCCCAGCGTCTAGCGTTGCATATTTTAAAGCGTCCAGAATCAGAGGTTGAGGCTTTAGCACAGGCCTTGATTGATGCCAAAAAACAAGTAGGTTTATGTCAGGTTTGTTATCATCTCTCCTCTGAACCTGTATGTGATATCTGCCGTAACCTTAACCGGGATAATACAACTATTTGTGTGGTTGCAGATTCCCGTGATGTGATTGCTTTGGAGAAAACCCGCGAATATAAGGGTAAGTATCATGTTTTGGGTGGGGTAATATCTCCAATGGATGGTATCGGTCCGGAACAGTTGACAATTCAAGCTTTAGTCAAAAGAGTTAGCCAGCAACAGCCAAAGGAAGTAATCATGGCTATTAGTCCCAGTGTGGAAGGGGAAACAACGACTTTATACTTAGGTCAGTTGTTGAAACCATTTACTAAGGTGACAAGAATTGCCTTTGGTTTACCAGTGGGTGGTGATTTGGAATATGCTGATGAAATTACCCTGGCTAGGGCTTTGGAAGGTCGCCGTGAGTTAGATTAGGTTTGTAGAGGGTATTTTTGGGCAGGTATTTGATTAAACTGTTGTAGTTTGTGCATTTTATTAAATAAATGCCAGCAGTATTCCTCTGGTAGTCCACAGGTAATCGCCCCTCTTAATACTACGTTAAAGTACCAGTCGTTAGGTGCTAATTCTTCTTTAAGTTTGTTGACTACTACGTATGTACGAACATTTTTATATGTTTGGTTTCGGCAGTGAATATCTACTATTTCTTGACTGTAGAGACCTTGGCTTACTCCTTCCCGTTTGTCTAGGTTGTCACTAAGTCGCAGAGGTAATTGATAAAGAACTCCTGTAACTAAGGATGTGGAATCTTTGACAACATCTAAAACCCCACATTGACGATTGGGGGAATAACCATAAAATCTTAGTTGATATTCTTTTAATATTCCCGGTCCGATGACGTAAGGGTGGGTATTCTCTCCGAGGGATCGCTTTAAATCCACTGGACACATACAAGAACCATAGGCAAAATAATAAAATGTGGGTTCTTTTTGCCATAATTCTTCCTGTTGGTTCGCTATTTTGGCAGGATTTTGAGATGTTACCCAACTGTGTTTTACTTTTCCACTCTGATTACTCATCTAGCCCTGGCAGTGGTAAATTAAGAATATTACAGCAGCTTTCAGATTATGCCTAACAGCAATCAAATCCTTTGTTTGTAAGGATCTTTGATTATTATTTGTACCTCATTGATCTGCAATGTGCTGTATCCATCACTTTATGATAATACAAATTTCCATCTAAATATAGATATTTTTATGAATTTATCATGACTTTATGAGTTTTTTGCTTATAAAATACTATATTCGGGAATACCAACTGACAAATTATGTTTTATAAAAACGTCTCTATTAGCCTAATTTCGTTACTTATAGGCATCCAATTTAATTTAGACCAACAAATAGCCCAAGCACAAACCAGAAACCAACAAATAACTAACCAAAAATCTATTTGTCCTGCTCAATTATCATCTTCTATAGATAATATTATTAACCGTCCCGTATTTAAAAGGATGCGTTGGGGAATTTTAATTAAACCCCTATCATCGCCACAAAATCTTTATAGTCAAGAATCAGAAAAATATTTTATTCCTGCATCTAATACTAAACTTTTTACAACTGCGGCCGCATTACAAAAACTAGGGGCAAATTTTCGGATTCGCACTTCTGTTTATCAAGATGCTGATGGTGTTTTAAGGGTTGTAGGTAGGGGAGATCCAAGTTTAAAAAATGAACAATTAACAATATTAGCAAAGCAATTATATCAAAAAGGTATTCGGGAAGTTGATCAATTAATTGCTGATGATAGTTATTTTAAGGGTGATGTAGTTCATCCGAGTTGGCAATGGGAGGATGTACAGTTTTATTATGGCGCCCCTGTGAATAGTTTGATTGTGAATGAAAATGCTGCTGTGATCAATTTGTTACCTCAAAAAGTTGGAGAAACTTTAAAAATTAATTGGTCTAATCCCCTAGAATCTTATAAATGGCAGGTTAAAAATAGTTCTGTTACTACTCAGGAAAATGAATCGGGTGTTGTGGAAGTCAGTCGAGATTTACAAGGACAGACTTTAAAAATTAAGGGAAATTTACCTGTAAATGCAAAGCCAGATATTACAGCTATTGCGGTTTTTGATCCAGTAGATAATTTCATCAGCCATTTTCGAGTAAGTCTATTAAAGGAAGGAATTAGAGTTAAAAAAACATCCATTAATAATAGTGATAAAAAAGATCAAGAAATAGCTGCTATTGAATCTCCATTGTTATCTGATCTATTAGTAGAAATCAATAGTAACAGTAATAATTTATTTGCTGAGGCTATACTGAAAACATTAGGTAGTCAACAACTATTAAAGGCAAATCAAACTACGATTGATGCTGGGTTAGAGGTTTTAAATTCTACGTTAACTGAATTAGGAATTGAACCTAATAGTTATATGATTATGGATGGTTCTGGGTTATCCCGGAAAAATTTAATTAGTCCAGAAGCTACGGTAAAACTTTTACAAGTGATGGGAATATCTAACCAAGCAGAAATATTTCGTGCTTCTTTACCTGTTGCTGGTGTAAGTGGTAGTTTAAAAAATCGGTTTTTAAATACTTCTGCTCAGGGAATTGTCCAAGCAAAAACAGGGACGATGATGGGTGTCGTTTCCCTTGCTGGTTATGTGAATGTTCCCAATTACGAACCTGTTGTTTTCAGTATTATGGTAAATCAATCTGCACAACCTGCAAGTGTGGTCAGGAAAGCTATGGATGAAATTGTAGTTCTATTAACACAGTTAAAAAGGTGTTAATTAACCAACGGAGAAGGGGAGATTCGAACTCCCGGAGGTTTTAGCCTCATCCGATTTCAAGTCGGACGCATTCGACCACTCTGCCACCTCTCCAATTTGTCTGTCAGTTTGCCTAAACAAAAAATCTGACAGATAATATCATAGCATATATTTACAGAATTGTCACTGCTGAGGGGGAGGAATTATAAAAAATTTCTTCAGTGACTATTTTGTAGTTGCTATCTACCCAAACTAGAGAAGCTTTTTGTAGGACACCTGATTCTAAAGTTGCTAGAGAAAGATTCCGCAGTTTTACACCGTCTTTTTCGATAATGCGGGGGACATTGGCTGCATTCAGGTAAATTGTTCCCTCTGGACTTGTCACAATGGCTTTGCGGAACACCTTTTTTGTATGCCGAAGGTTGCGGTGCATATGTCCGAAGGTGACTAGGGCAACATTTTTATTCATGGTGAGAGTTTGAGAAATAGCTGCTGCTAAGTCTGGATCACCGAAGTCTCCACCGATGGGGTGCCAATCTTTACCGCAAGGGTCTTCTGGGCGATCGCCTAAACCGCTTGGCCCATTGTGTCCCAGGAAAATTATATTGTCACAGGCAGCACTTTTGACAACTTCTACTATTTTCTCGGTGGATTGTTCCAAGGTGCCGATACCGTACCTTTGCTTACAGATATCTGCAAATCTCCATTCTGAACCACCCCAGGTAAAAGGACGACCACCGACTACTGTTAAATTCCAATCTGGAAAATCTAACTTACTAAAGCCTACATGGGTAGATCCTAATAAGTCTAGTTGTGCTTGTACTCTGTCTTCTTTGGTGCGATCGTAGGGACATTTTTTGCGTCCCCATTCTGTGGCAGTGTACCAAGCATCATGGTTTCCCATCACTACTGCTTTGGGAATATCCAAGGATGCGATCGCTCTCACCACATCTACTGATTCATTCCCAAAATCTCCCACAAACAAAGCTAAGTCCACACCCAAATGTTTGAGTGCTATACCGTCTTCTACTTCCCATTGATCGTGAACATCGCCAATTACAGCAATTTTCAAGGTTGTTAATTGATTTTTCTGACTGGTCATGCCACTTTAAAAAGCCGTATATCTCCAGGATAAGGGACTTCCTAAAAAATAAACAATCGTTCTTGGGCATGGGGCATCGGGTATATTCACCAATCACCAGTCACCCATTTTTGGTGAAAACTACTATAATTAGATTATAAGGGGAAAAAACTTACACAAAGCAGTTACTAATTGTGTTTACAAATACCATAGCTCGACCACAAGCTACACTACCACTAGATTTATTTGCTGCCATTGAGGATCTGAAAAAAGAACTCAATGCGGTGATATTAGCTCATTACTATCAAGATCCAGATATACAAGATATTGCTGATTTTATTGGCGATTCTTTACAATTAGCAAGAGCCGCTGCCCAAACTAACGCAGATGTGATTGTGTTTGCCGGTGTTCACTTTATGGCGGAAACGGCAAAAATCCTCAATCCTGATAAATTGGTATTGTTGCCAGATTTAGATGCAGGTTGTTCTTTAGCTGATAGTTGTCCTCCTGATCAGTTTGCTGCATTTAAAGCTGCACATCCAGATCATTTAGTAATTTCTTATATTAACTGCTCTGCCGAAATTAAGGCCATGAGCGATATCATCTGCACCAGTTCCAATGCTGTGAAAATTGTGGAACAAATACCTGAAGATCAACCAATTATTTTTGCACCAGATCGGAATTTGGGCAGGTATGTAATGCAGCAAACTGGCCGGGATATGGTGTTATGGCAAGGTAGCTGTATTGTTCATGAAACTTTTTCTGAGCGGAAAATTGTCGAGTTAAAAACTATACATCCTGAAGCGGAGGCGATCGCCCACCCAGAATGTGAAACCAGTGTGTTACGTCACGCCAGTTATATTGGCTCTACCGCAGCTTTATTGAATTATTGTCAAACCAGCCCTAGTCAGGAGTTTATCGTGGCTACAGAGCCAGGAATCATCCACCAGATGCAAAAATTAGCTCCTGGTAAACACTTTATTCCTGCACCTCCTGAGAATAATTGCAACTGCAACGAATGTCCATTTATGCGGTTAAACACCTTAGAAAAATTGTATCTAGCAATGAAAAACCGCACCCCGGAAATTACTATGTCAGAAGATATCCGACTAGCAGCACTCAAACCTATGCAAAGGATGTTGGAAATGAGTGTTTAAGTAGGAGAACAAGGAGTCAGGAAAATAATAATAAATTTCTTCCTAATTCCCTATTCCCCACTCCTTTTCTCCGCTTCTTCTTCCGCTGTTTTACTGTATTCTTTATATAATTTTGTGCGAATTTGTGCCTCTTGATGGCGGGGGTGACTGGAGGGAACTTTATTCATTAAATCAGATGCTCTTTGCCAGGTAGCAGCTAACTCTAACCACTGAGTTCTTGTGATAGCAGTTTTTCCATTTGCAGAGGCTATGTTAGCTAATCTTACTGCCTCTGCAAAGCTATCATCACTGTTAGAGTTAGTCTGGCTTTTGTCTGTAGCAGATGATGATCTTTGTGATTGCAATTCGTTTTCTGTTGGCACAGAAGTGGATATTTGTATTGGTAAGAGATTGTTTAAGATTTTGACTAAACGGGTGTTACCCAATCCGTAGATGATGATGATTGTACATAAAATAGTTGAACCAATCATCAGTCTTTTAGTAGCTATTTGCTGTTTATTTTTGAGGTTTAATAAAGATAGAGATTGAGGTGAAATTGGTTTTCCTATTTTCAGGGAAAGGGATTTAAAATCCTGAATTAATTGTTGAAAAATACCGGGTTGAGATAAGATAATTTCCTGTGACCAAAGTAGTTGATTTTCACGGTCTCTGTTAATTTCTTCTAACCACAATAGTTGTTCTTCCCGCACAATACGACTATTAATATTAACCTTGCGAATATTGCGAGGTGCAATAGATTCTAATATTTGCTGGATCTTTTCTACTAGAATAGATTCCTCTAGTTGTTCTACTGTAGGAGCTTCACACAAAAGTTGTAAGACACCGTTAGCAAAAACTGCTCTGGTTCTGACACCGGAGGTAAGTAGCTTTTCGTTTAATATCTGAATAATGGCGGCAACACTGCCCTGATGAGCTTGCCCAGCGATATCATTAATTTTATCTGACATTGGATTTTGAGTTGTTGCTCTTGCACCCTGGACTGTTTCCTGACTCATGAATTTGGGGATTCTGTTGTTGGGATCTTGACCTAGTTTAAGATTTTATGGGTAAATTACAGAAGTTGCCAGATAAGTCATCTCTACATAGGATGAAAAGCCCAGAGTTGAAAGCAAAAAAACTTCCTGGTTATTTGAGCTTAGAATTAACTAAACCAACTAAAGTGTATTAATACGATTAGTTTTCTTTTTATTAATCTGCTGCACTAACTAAAGATACAAGATATTGATTTAGACTTACTCCTTCTCTTTTTGCACTTTCAGCTAAACGATGATGTAATGATTTAGGTAAGCGTAGCAGTAGTTTACCGCTATAGCTATCATCGGTACTGGGTAAAGGAATGTTATCTCCAGCTTCATAAGCAGTTTCTATCCACAATTCTCGCGCTTCATTGATATTTGTCATTGTTTCTTCTAGTGTTTCTCCTTGAGTGAGACAACCGGGTAATTCTTTGATTTGTGCTACATATCCCCCTTCTGCATCTGGGTAAAGGGTGACTGGATATTGAAAGTTTAAATAATATTCTAGGGATGGTTTTTCAATCTGCTTGTTCGTCTGGTTCAATGTTTTCATAATTATTAAAATATCTCATTCACATTAATATTCACATCAGGAAAAGCTAAAATTGATAAACTTTGATTTTTCCCTAACTTCTGCATATCTTGATAAATTCCCTGATGAGGATTTCGATATACTTCTATCACTTCCTGATTAACATCTATTAACCAAACTTCAGGAATATTAGCTTCTGCATATAAAGGAATTTTCACTTCCCGATCATATTTTACAGTTGTATCAGCAACTTCTATTAATAAAAAGATATCTTCTGGTTGAGGATGTGCATTTCTATAAAAATCAGGACGCGGTTTTAATAATGCTATATCTGGTTGTGGTTCAGAAATTTCATCTAATTCTACAGGATTTTGAGGTGCAAGCACTATTTGTTTTCCGAGTAGCTGAATGAGGAGATTAACTAATCTATTTACACATCCTGCGTGTCTTGTTCCAATCGGTGACATATCAATCATTTCCCCCCGAATTAATTCTACTCGATCATTTTCCGACAAAATACCAGATTCAGCCATTTTATGAAATTGCTTAACTGTAAATTGGTGTCTGATTAGTTGTAAAACCATTGTCACCTCTTTGGGGATTTTAATTGAGATGGATAAAGATAGGCAATTTATCAGAAATTATAACATTTTTTGTATGATGTCTTTTTTCAAAATTAGGAATTACCCACCCTACTTTGCGTCTTTGCGTCTTTGCGTGAGATATCAATCAAACTACAGCAACTTCAGGAATCACACCTTGCATTTTAGAAAAAATATCAATCAAAGTTTGCAATTGTTGTTCAACCTTAAACACTCCTAAACCTCTTGCTGTCACCTTACCTGGAGAATAAACAAAACGATTTTTCATCGTATCTGTTAACTTTTCTGCTAACAAATTCCAAGCAGGTTCTTCCATGGGAGTTTCTAAAACTATATGCTGTTTATTCTCTGGTTTAATCCTACTAAAGCCGATATTTTTTGCTAATTGTTTTAATTCCATAATCCGTAAAAGTTGATTAGCGGGAACAGGAATTGCACCATATCTATCAGTCCATTCTGCTGCTATTGCTTTTAATTCTGCTTTGGTTTTTGCTGTTGCTACTGCACGGTAAGCACTCATCTTTTGATCAAGATCAGTGATATAAGTAGAAGGAATAAATGCAGTGAGATTGAGGTCAATTTGGGTATCATCAACTGTGGGTATTTCTTGACCTCTAATTTCTCGAATTGCTTCCTCTAACATTTCCATGTACAAATCAAATCCTATCGCATCCATTTGACCAGATTGTTCTGCACCAAGCAAATTACCCACACCGCGAATTTCCATATCTCGCATTGCTAATTGATAACCTGAACCGAGTTGGGTAAATTCTTGAATTGCTCTTAATCTTTGTCGTGCTGCATCGGATAATTCTCTTTTTTTAGGATAGAATAACCAAGCGTGAGCTTGAATTCCAGCACGTCCTACCCGACCTCTTAATTGATATAATTGGGCTAAACCAAAACGATGGGCATCTTCAATTAAGATGGTGTTAACTCTGGGAATATCTAAACCAGATTCAATAATTGTCGTACAAACTAAGATATCTGCTTCATTATTACTGAAAGTCAGCATAGTTGATTCTAACTCACTTTCATTCATTTGACCGTGAGCGATCGCAAATCTTGCACCCGGTATCATTTCCCGTAAATTTGCAGTTATTTCTTCAATTCCTTCTACTCTGGGAACTACATAAAAAACCTGTCCACCCCGGTCTAATTCCTGTCTAATTGCACTTCTGACAATTTCTGGATTTAATGGTGCTAAATGGGTTTGTATTGGTCTTCTGGTTGGAGGGGGAGTAGTAATTAAACTCATTTCCCTAATTCCCGATAAAGACATATACAATGTTCTGGGAATAGGAGTTGCTGACAAAGTTAACACATCAACTTGAGTTTTTAAACTCTTGATTTTTTCCTTTTGGTTAACACCAAATCTCTGTTCTTCATCAATTACTAAAAGTCCTAAATCTTTAAAACTTACACCTTTTCCTAATAATTGTTGTGTACCTACAACTATATCTAATTCTCCCGTAGCTAGGCGTTTTTGAATATTGCGTTTTTCTTCTGCTGTGCGAAACCGATTTAATAAACCGACATGAATAGGATAAGGTGAAAACCGTTCTTTAATAGTGTGATAATGTTGCTGAGTTAAAATTGTCGTCGGGGCTAAAAGTGCTACTTGTTTACCTGCGGTGACAGCTTTAAAAATTGCCCTAATTGCTACTTCTGTTTTGCCAAAACCGACATCACCACAAACTAAACGATCCATTGGTCTTTCACTTTCCATATCCCGCTTCACATCTTGCACAGCTTTTAATTGATCTGTGGTAGGTTGATAGGGAAAAGAATCTTCCATTTCTTCCTGCCAAGGCATATCTTGGGGATAGGAAAAACCCTGTTGTTGAGAACGGGCAGCATATAATTTTAACAGATCAACTGCTAATTTTTTAATTGCTTTTCTAACTTTATTTTTGGTATTATCCCAAGCCTTACCCGTCATTTTATGTAATGCTGGGGGGTTATCTAAATTAGTTCTAAATCGGGATAAAGAACCAACTTGATCTGCGGCAACTCTTAACACGCCATCAGCATATTGAATCACTAAATAATCACGGGTTTCATTGTTAATTGTTAAACTTTCCAATTTAATAAATTTACCAATGCCATGGCTACGATGAACGACAAAATCACCTGGTCGTAATTTATTAGGATCAACTTGTTTAGAAGTGGCTTTTCTGCGTTTGCGAATGTAGCCAAAATTAGCTAGAGAATGTTGTCCATAAAATTCTCTATCGGTGACAATTACAATCCGATAGGAAGGTAAAATAAAACCTTCTAATTCTGCTAAACCAGAATATTTGAGAGCGACTGGTGTATGATTAATTTGTTGTTTATCAATAGCTTGATAATCACGGGGATTGGGGATAAACTGGGCAGGACAATCATGTTCTTGTAATAATGCTACAGAACGGGATGGTTGGGCGGAAATTAACCAAACGGCAAATTTTCTTTCCCTTTCTTGTCTGAGGGTTTCTGCTAATTTAGCAAATTGATGAGGTGTAACGGGTAAAGGTCTACTAGCTAAATTAGTACCGCTATTTTCTTCGGCTAATTCTGATAAATATAATGTGGGGAAATTACTAATTTCTGGCAAACATTCATCAAAATTCCGGTGATTTTTTGGTAATGTAAATGATAATTGATCACTGATAATAGACCATTGACTTTCAGCATTTTCTACCCAGCGATCGCTATGGGCATGACATTGTTCGACTTCATCAATAGCAACTAAAGTATTTGCGGGTAAATAATCTAAAATTGAAGCGGGTTTATTAAAAGCTAAACCTAAAAAACGTCTACTTCCTTCTAGTCCAGAATTTTCTAATGTTTCTGTATCTAATTCTAAGTCAGAAGTTAGTTTTGAAAATTCAGAATTATCTTTTAATGCAGCAGTAACAATAGGTGCAAAACTAGTGGGAGTTAGAGAAATTTGATTAACTTTATCTAAAGCCGAACGTTGGGTAGAAGGGTCAAATTCCCGAATTTGTTCAATATCATCACCAAACCATTCTAAACGGACTGGTAATTCTGAAGAAACGGGAAATACATCTACAATATCCCCTCTTCTACTCCATTGACCTTCAGTTTCTACTAGAGAAACCCGTTCATATCCTAAAATGGTAATTTTCTCGCTAAATTCATCTAAATCGTATTCCATCCCCTTGTTTAAAGTCAGACAGAAAGATTTAAATGCTGTTGGTGGTGGTAAATGTGGTTGTAATGCACCAACTGTAGCGATAACGGCTGTATTTTTTTTAGAGGCAGGATCACTAATTAAATCTGCTAAAACCTGCATTTGACCCCAATTTAACTCAGTTTCCGGGTCAAAAGGTTCATAGGGTGAGGCTTCCGAAGTGGGGTAAAAATGTACAGTATTCCATCCCATCGCTTCCATTTGGGCATAAACCCGTCCAGCTTCCTCTAGGGTGGCACAAATCACGCATAAATCCCGACTCTCATTATTGGCCAAGGCTGAGGTTACCAGACACTTAGGTAGACGGGAAATACCATTTAACCGCAGTTCTTGATTTTTTTTGAGTTTGGTGTTGAGTTCTGCGGTGAGAGGCGATCGCGCCAAAGCACGCACAATAGAAGAAAAAGCCATAATTGTTACTACAGTGAGAAGTCTTGAAAAGTGGGAAAATTTAGATTTTATTTATATATAGCAGGTGACAGGGAACAGGGAACAGGTGAGAGTGTAAAAGTCTTTTGGTATCTAGGTTTAGGATTGATTAATGTCCCTCATACTTTTCTCTTTGCTATATCCACTATTTTAAAAGTCAGTAGTTGTAGGGAACATGGGTGTAGAGTGTGGGGAAAAGTTAATTCTGACTCCTTCCTCTTGTTTTCCTACTGTCACCTGTCACCTGTCACCTATCCCGGATTTCTCCTGACTCTAAATAAAATGTCATCCATTACTATTGAAATTTTAATCATTTTAGGGCTGATTTTTGCTAACGGTGTCTTTTCTATGTCAGAAATGGCTATAGTTTCTGCCCGTAAGGTTAGATTACAGCAATTAGCTAACCAAGGAAATCTTAACGCCCAAGCTGCTTTACAACTAGCGGAATCTCCCAATCATTTTTTATCCCTTGTGCAAGTGGGGATTACACTAATTAATATTTTGAATGGTGTATTTGGTGGTGCTACCATTGCCCAAAGACTAGAAAAGTATGTTCAGTTAATTCCATTTTTAGCAAAATATAGTCAACCAATTGCCTTTAGTATAGTGGTTTTAGTGATTACCTATTTATCATTAATTATTGGTGAACTTGTACCCAAAAGGTTAGCTTTAAATAACCCAGAAAGAATTGCTGCAACCGTAGCTTTACCTATGAAAGCTTTAGCTGGTTTTATTTCCCCAGTATTGCATTTTTTAACTGTATCAACGGAAGCAGTAGTCAGAATTTTGGGAATTACACCTTCAGAAGAACCGCAAGTTACAGAGGAAGAAATCAAGATTTTAATTGAACAAGGTACAGAAGCGGGGACTTTTGAGGAAGCAGAACAGGATATGGTAGAAAGGGTATTTCGGTTAGGCGATCGCCCCGTTAGTTTTTTAATGAAACCAAGACCTGATATAGTTTGGTTAGACTTGGACGACTCCCCAGAAGAAAATCGTCGCAAAATGTTAGAAAGTCGCTATTCTCGTTATCCTGTTTGTCAAGAAGGACTTGATAATGTTTTAGGTGTTATTCCTGTCACCGATTTATTAGCTAGGAGTTTACGTCATGAACCTTTTGATTTAACAATAGGATTACGTCAACCCATATTTGTACCGGAAAGTACCAGAGGTTTAAAAGTATTAGAATTATTTAAACAAACCGTTACTCATATTGCTTTAGTAGTTGATGAATATGGAGTAATTCAAGGATTAATAACACTCAATGATATTATGAGTGAAATTGTCGGTGATGTTCCCCCAGAACCAGGACAGGAAGAACCTCAAGCAATACAACGAGAAGATGGTTCTTGGTTAGTAGATGGAATGTTACCCATAGAAGAATTTTTTAAACTTTTTGGGATGGAAGAAATAGATAGTGAGGAAATGGGTAATTTTCAAACTTTAGGTGGTTTAGTAATTACTCATTTTGGATGTATTCCCTCAGCAGCAGATTATTTTGAATGGCAAGAAATGAGAATTGAAGTCATGGATATGGATGGAAATAGGGTTGATAAAGTATTAGTTATTCCCAGGAAAAATAATTATGGGTAATAGTTTAATTTAAGTAATTAATAGGGTTTATAAAAAATGGCCGACTCTACAAAAAAATCATCAAGGATAATTTAAAACAATCTATCAGGAATTTTTTCAAACATCAAAAAGATCCCAATTATCAAGTATTGGATGATAATTTCCCACAGAAAGAAGAATACATTCTCTAATTGGAGGACTGGAAACAAGTCTAAAAACAACTCAACTTTTTTTGGCAACCCATAGCTAAAACTTTAGCAACATTAAATGGATTGGAAATTGTCACTGCAAATGTAGATTTAGCTGTCAAGTTTGTGTGTCCTGACAGTTATGTGAGCTATGATGTATCTCAATTTAAATAACTTTGCTTCTAGTCATTTCAATATTAATTTTTCCATTAAAATCAGGTATGGGTGCATGGGGCTTAATTACATTTACTTGTATTCGCTCAACAAGATCATATTGCAGAATAATAGTGTTGGTGATCGCACCTGCTAACCTCTCTAATAAATCAAACTTGGATGTTTTCACTAGGTTCTGCACAGAACTAATCACACTACGATAATCTAAGGTATCTGCAAGAGCATCAGTTTCAGCCACTTTAGTCAGATCCAGCCATAATTTTAAATCTACCTCAAACCATTGCCCCAAAGCCCTTTCTTCTGGTAGATAGCCAATGTAGCCATAACAGCGAATTCCAGTCAAGTAAATACAGTCCATGAAAAATTCAGATAAAAATTTTACATTTTAGATTTTAATGGGAATTGTCTTGTTCTCCCATCGAATTACTAACGGAATGCAAATTGTTTTCAATAATCTTAACCAACTTTGGTCTTATGTAATGACAGAAACCTTATTACGCTTGGGTTTAAGCTGTGCTGTCTTATGTCCCGGTTCTCGTTCTACTCCCCTGACTATGGCTTTTGCAAGACGAGTACCAGATATTGAAGCTATTTCTATTTTAGATGAGCGTTCCGCTGCTTTTTTTGCCTTGGGAAGAGCGAAAGCAATGGGAAAACCTGTAGTATTAGTTTGTACTTCAGGGACAGCGGTTGCAAATTTTTACCCTGCTGTAATTGAAGCCAAGGAAAGTCGCATACCATTATTAATCTTAACTACAGATAGACCAGCAGAATTGCGAGAGTGTCATTCCGGCCAAACTATTGATCAGGTAAAAATATACGGTAATTATCCCAATTGGCAAACTGAGTTAGCAACACCTGTAGTAGATCAGGAAATGTTAAATTATTTACGACAAACAGTAATTCATGCTTGGGAACGTTGTCAATTTCCTACAGCGGGAGTGGTACATTTAAATATACCTTTTCGTGACCCGCTTGTGCCTGTTCCAGATGGGACTGATTTTACATTAGAGTCTGAGGATTTTTTCTCTGGAATAACTCCTCAAAAATTGCCTATTATTAGTTATCAATTACCTCAAGAATGGCAAAAATATCAAAGAGGTATTATTATTGCTGGAGTAGCGCACCCCAAAAAACCTCAAGAATATTGTACAGCGATCGCTCGTCTCTCTCAAGTTCTACAATGGCCTGTTTTAGCTGAAGGACTTTCCCCAGTTAGAAATTATGCAGAATTGAATCCTAATTTAATTTCCACCTATGACATTATTTTACGTGATCAAAAAAATGCTGATGAATTAAGACCAGAAATAGTAATTCAGATCGGTGAAATGCCTACTAGCAAAGAATTACGCAACTGGTTAAAGGTTAGCAATCCTTTATCTTGGGTCATTGATAATTGCAGTCATAATTTAGATCCATTACATAATAAAACCACACATTTAAAAATAGATATTGAAGATTTAATCAATAAAACGGAAGCAATTGAAAATATTAATCAAGGAAATTACCTGGAAAAATGGTGTTATATAGAATCAAAAATTAGACAAAATATTGATGCTGTTTTTGCAAATACAGATGAATTAATTGAAAGTAAAGCTGCTTGGTTAATTTCTCACATTCTGCCTTCACAAACACCGATATTTATAGCTAATAGTATGCCAGTCAGGGATGTAGAATTTTTTTGGAAACCTAATAATTTAGGCATAAAATCCTATTTTAACCGTGGTGCAAATGGTATTGATGGTACTCTTTCTACCGCTTTGGGGATAGCACATACTCAAAAAAGTAGCGTGATGTTAACAGGAGATTTATCATTATTACATGATACAAATGGCTTTTTAATTAAAAATAAATTTATTGGACATTTAACAATTGTATTAATTAATAATAATGGTGGAGGAATTTTTGAAATGCTCCCTGTTGCTAAATTTGATCCACCTTTTGAAGAATTTTTTGCGACTCCACAAGATATTGATTTTGCTCAGTTATGTACTACTTATGGTGTGCAACATGAGTTAATTAAGTCTTGGAAACAGCTAGAAGAAAGATTACAAATTTTACCAATTCAAGGAATTAGAGTTCTAGAAATTAGAACAAACAGAAAAAGAGATGCTCAATGGAGAAAAGAATATTTAGGAAAGTTTGCTAATGATTTATAAGCATTTAATAGACCTATGAAAATAGGGACTAAAATTTATCTTTCATGCTGCGAATTTTCGCAAATGTTTGTACTGGATCAGTCGTTTGTGCTATTCGTTGTAATGATGGTTGATCCCAACGTAAAAAAGGATTAGTCTTTTTTTCTAGACCTAGTAAAGAAGGGACTGTAGATTCTTGATTTTGACGCATAGCTATTACTTCAGAAAAGCGCTTTTGTAATTCCTGGTTTTGACTATCAACTGTTAATGCAAAACGTAAATTCTTTAAAGTGTATTCATGGGCGCACCAGATGCGAGTATGATCAGGTAAAGATCGAAGTTTACTTAAAGAATTTACCATTTGGGCGGGTGTACCTTCAAACAAACGACCACAACCACCAGCAAAGATAGTATCTCCACAGAATAGCTCACCTATCTCACCTGGTGTTACTGGTGGAAAATAGTAAGCAATGTGAGCGCGTGTATGTCCAGGAACAAAAAATACTTCAGCTGTACGGTTAGCAAATTCTACGCGATCGCCATGTTGTAAAAATACCTGCTGTCCAGGAATTCTACCTTTGTCTTCAATTCCTGCATATACCTTTAATTGAGGGAATTTTTGCGCTAATTTCTGATTAGCACCTATATGGTCATGATGATGGTGTGTGTTAAAAATTGCAACTAATTCAGCATCTAAGCGTTTCAATTCCGCTATAACTGGTTCAGACTCTGCTGGATCAACAACAGCAGCAATCTTGTTCTGAGAATCGGATAGCAGAAATATATAGTTATCTGAAAGTGCTGACAGACGAATTACTTGCATTACTTTTACCTCTACATATTTTATGTATGTATATATAGTAATCCTATTTGAGTTATGAACTGGTTTTGGAAACCAACCACAGAGAACACAGAGGTAGGAAAATCAGAAATGTTCATATTTTATTTAGGATTGCTATATTTAGCATTAACATAAATTAGCAATTATCTCTGATATGATACTAGCCATTTTATCTACGCTATACAATTCTATACATCTTTGTCTAGCTTGTTTGCCTTTTTCCTGAGCTTTGTCAAAGTTCTCAAATATCCATTGAATTTTTGTCGCAATTTGCTCTGGCGATTCAGGATTAACAACATAACCTGTATCACCTAAAATTTCTGCAATATCACCAACATAAGTAGATAAAATAGGCTTGGCCATTGCCATACCATCAGTCAGTTTAATGGGAAACTGGGCTTGGGCTGTTAATGTATTTCGCTGGGGAACAACTACCAGATGAGCAGCGGCAACAATTTCTGGCATTTTTTCAGCGGGAAATTGAGGTAGCCGAATAATCCAACGTTCCCATTTTGCCATCAACTGTTCAATATAACCATCACCAATATCTCTACCACCAACAATAACTAATTTGATATCGGGTTGATTGATGATTTCCAAAGCTGTCAAGATGTCTTCCAGTCCTTTATGAGGTCTTGCTGTCCCTGGAAACATTAATACTCGATATTGGGAAAGACCGTAAATTTTCCTACTCACAGATGGATCGTATTTATTGGGATCAAATAAATTTGTATCCTTGCCATTGGGCAGATAGATACCACCAAAGCGGTTTTGTAAAAACTTAGTATCTACTGTAATTGCATGGGCGCGATTGATAAACTTTTCCATCCACTTTAAATACAAAGGATGCTCTGGATATCTTAATGCACCATCACTTTTAAGAATATCTCTAGCTAAAGCTTTGGGTGTAGGATTATATTTCAAATTATTGCCCCCATACCAACTTAATTCCCAATCATCAATATCTAAGATTACTGGACACCTAGTTTGTAAATTTCTTAATAAAGCAACACCAAAACTTGTTGGTCTTGGTTTAACTGCATATACAATATCACCATCAATATTTTTCAATAGTTTACTTACAGAGGATAATACTTGGGGGTATTTATACCCTGGCACAGATATTACTTCTAAATTAGCAGGTGGAACTGGATAGATTTTTTCTCCAAAAATGAATCCCAATACTTTAACGTTACAACCTAATTTTTGCAGTACCTGTGCTAGTAAATAGGCTCTTGTTGCTCCACCTCCAGAAAAATCAGGTGTGAGGATTGAAACATTAAAATTTTTCATTATTTATCTGAAATTAATAATTAGGTTTCGATTGATATTAGATGAAATGATGTTTATAAAGTCAAATACAGACTAATTTACAAATTATCAGTGTTTGTTTTAGCATAGGCTGAATGTTAGCATTTGATGAGTTATCTTGTCTTGTATTCTATCCATAGACTCTTACTCAATTCTCGGTTTTTACCAGAATGGTTTAGTATGAATTGTATATCTAATACAAGTCTTCTCTAGCTAGATTACTGTTGCTGAGGCTAAAGTTACCATAATAATTGTACAAAGAAATGATAAAGTTAGATCCCGATCAGCTTAATCGCTCCCGGTAAAAAATTTTTTCATGAAAATTACCAAAATTTCATTCCTTTTTAACGCGTATATATTTATACTTACGTGCATGAAACAAAAAAATGTATAAATTATGAATTAAAGTAAAGCTCAACCATTACTGAACTACTTAGAAGTGACTTATTTAATATGGTAACTTAAAATACTCGCGGATAGTAATTTTGACGTAATCTGTTTATGCTGTAATCAATTAACCTTTGCCGTTAGATGATGAGGATATTATTGCTGCTAAAGCAAACCAGGCAGTTGATGTCCTTCGAAGAATTTCGGGTGGCATGGCTGTATAATTTCTATATCTGATATACGATATACTGGAAAGAGTTATTAGCATTTTGTAATTAGTGATCAAAATTCACTAATTAAGATTTATTTTGTGTCTTTTAGTTAAATTTAATTTCATCAAACTCAATGTTTAATAGAAATATACTGCTGAAATTTTCTAAACCTTATCCCGGACTGATTGTACTAACAATATTATTAGGATTTTCTGGAGCTTTATTTAATGGTGTTAGTACAGCTTTGATTGTCCCAATAATTTTAAAAATAGTAGGACAAGAAGTAAATCTTCAAGGCGCTCCTGGCATTTTACAACTATTTATAAATCCATTTGATAGTCTGCCAGAAAATTACAAGGACTTAGCAATGGCTGGAGCAATTTTAGGTATTATTACTTTAAAAAATCTAGCTAATTATTTGAATTCAATAACATCTAGTTCCCTCAGTCGGATGATAATATCCGATATGCGAGAAGATGGAATTAGTATGTTGTTGAAGGTAGATATAGATTACTACAACAAGATGAAAGTAGGTGATCTAATTAATCGGCTAGGTTCGGAAATCAATCGTGCATCTGTTTTTATTGGTAACACTATTAGATTAATTACTCTATTAATTACAATTCTAGTTTTTGTTGGTTTGTTATTATCAATTTCTTGGCAATTAACAATTGCTGCAACGTTTGTAATGTTGATACTAACATTTATTAATCAGTTTTTTATTAATCAGTCGAAAAAGTTTGGTAGGCAAATTAGTGATTTTTCTAGGCTTTATTCAATTGCGGTGCTTGAGGTTTTGAATGGAATTAGGTTAGTTAAGTCAACAGGTAATGAGCAAAGAGAATATGAGCGGATAAAAAATTTAATTAGAATTCGCGAAAAATCAGATTTTAAACAGCAGGTAAATTCACAAGCCATTTCTCCATTGAGTGAAGTGGTGGGAATTGCTTGTTTACTGATGATTGTATTTTTGAGTAAAACTTTATTCTCCGAACAATTAACCTCAATTTCTACCATACTCTTGACATACTTGATCTTATTGTTAAGAACGCTACCCTTAATTGCCCAATTAAATAATCTTCGTAGTAGTTTTGCCAACATTACTGCAAGTATAGATGTAGTCAGTGATTTTTTAAGGGTAGATAACAAAGTTTTTATGAGTAATGGGAAACTAACTTATAAAAAATTAAAACGAGGAGTACACTTTCAGTCTATTTCTTTTACATATCCCAACCATGACAGACAGGTACTAAAAGATGTGGATCTATATTTACCTCGTGGTACAACTTTGGCATTGGTAGGTGGTTCAGGTGCAGGTAAGTCTACATTAGCAGACCTTTTACCAAGATTTTATGATCCGACAAGTGGTTGTATTAAGTTTGATGGTATGGATTTGCGAGAGTTTGATTTAGGTTCTGTACGAAAAAATATGGGAATTGTTAGTCAGGATACTTTTCTTTTTAATGATTCAGTCAGGAATAACATTGCTTATCCTAAACCAGAAGCTACAGATGAAGAAATTATCCAAGCAGCAAAACTAGCTAATGCCTATGAATTTATTAGTAAATTACCTCAGCAATTTGATACTGTGATAGGCGATCGCGGTGTGATGTTATCCGGTGGACAAAAACAAAGATTAGCGATCGCTCGCGCACTGCTACAAAATCCAGAAATTCTGATTTTAGATGAAGCTACCAGCGCTTTAGATACGGTTTCTGAACGGCTGGTACAAGCTGCAATTGATGAACTAAGTCGAGATCGCACTACCTTAGTCATTGCACACCGACTTTCTACAGTCCGGAAAGCAGATAAAATTGCCGTCTTAGATCAAGGAAGTGTAGTAGAAGTTGGAACTCATGAAGAATTACTACAGAAAGGTGGTTACTACTCACACTTGTACTCAATACAGTTTGCTAAAAAAACTGATACTTCTGGCAACCGTAACCAAAGCTTACTTCGCATATCTTATGAAATTCGTACCCAACTAAACTCACTAATTGGATTGTTACAGTTATTAATTAATAATTTAATAGACAATGATCAAGAGCGTCAAGAATTACTTGAACAATCTTATAAATCAGTATGGAGAATCATCAACACTATTGATGTTTTTGATGATGTAATTAATCTCCAAATTAAAGGCCAGTTAGTGGCAATTGCTGAACAAAATCATAGCAGCGTTACTGCATATTATCAAAAATTTAGTTGTATATTTGATGAATTTCGATCTGGTCTTAATCCTACACTTTCTTGCCTTCGCACAGTAGCCGATAACGTTACAGACAACTATGAATCCCAAAATCAATTATTGACAGAAGCTTATGAAGTTACTATTTATCTGTTGAAGAATTTAGAAAAATTTGAGCAAACAATTCAGGTATAATGAAATGCCATGTCCAGAAAAAGTAGCTACTTGTAGTTGGATCACTTCAGGAATTAGCCGTACAGCTAATCATCGTCGCCGTTTAGATTTTTTACAATCTTTAGAATCAAGTAGTATAGAAATTGATTTTTATGGAAGAGGTTTACAAAAATGGGTAAAAACTTCAGGAGAACTTGGTAATAAGTGGTATGTTATGGCACCATATCACTATAATCTAGCTATTGGAAATTATGCAGAAAATGATTTGTATGTCAGTGAAAAACTTTGGGATAGTTTACTAGCCTGGTGTTTGCCAATTTATTATGATGGATTAGCAGCCGATAAACTCTTACCACCAGGGAGCTTTTTCAAATTACCTAGTTTAGATGAAAAAGAAATTGCTTATATTCAAGAATTAATTTCTACTCCTAATGCTTGGTATGCTGCTAAAGAGGCGATCGCTCAAGCAAGACAAATTATCTTACACAAATTAAATCTGCTCAACTGGCTATCAGAATTTACAGAAAAAACAGGAAAATAAAAATGAAAAATGGAATCTATACACTAGCCAATGATTATGTTTACAACCAACTGGTTGCCCTACTCAATAGCATTGAAGTTAATGGTGGTGCAAATATTCCTGTCTGTGTAATTGCTTATAATGATCAGATAGAAAAAGTACGAGCAGAAGTAGAAAAAAGACCAAATGTCACCTTATTCAATGATCCAGACATCTTTGCTCGTTGGGAAGAATTCTCTCTGAAAGTATGGGAATCTCATCCCAAAGCTATTCAAAATTGGCGAGAACAAGGCATTACCACTAAATTTTATCGTGTTGGAGAAAATAGAAGATATTGTGCATTTGATCTAGACAGTAACTTTGAAAAATTTATCTACCTGGATGCAGATACATTAGTAATGCAACCTTTAGACTTCATTTTTGATCAATTAGATCATCATGATTTTGTAGTATATGACTTCCAATATAAAGATCCTAGTCATATCTATAACTTATCCTCTCCGAAACTTATAGAAATATTTAGTCAAGAAAGAATTAACTCCGAAATATTTTGTTCAGGATTTTACGCATCAAAAAGGGGAATGTTCCCACCGGAGCAAAGAGACTGGATAATCTCAGAACTACAGTCAGGAGAATCAGATATTTTATATATGTCTGCTCCCAATCAATCTGTTCTCAATTATATGAGAATGAAAAATAACGTCTCATTTTATAACTTTGCACTTAATTTACCTACTGGAACAGCTACAGGTAATGCTGTCAGTTCTCTGCATTTTGAAAACATAGATCAGGTTTTGTACGACAAAGGTAACAGATTAACTTATTTACACTATATTGGCTTATCTTCTAAATTATTCAGTAAAGTTTGTAATGGTGAAAATATTGATTTTCCTTATCGGGATATTTTCTTACACTATCGTTATTTACACGAACCAGAAAAACGTCCAAAATTTACAACTAAGGCCAAAGCTTATAATGCTCCTCCCAGTCTAGGTACAAAGATTTTGAGAAAGTTAGGGTTAGCTAAAAAATAGAGGTTACATTCAATGAACAGAGGAATTTATATCATTGCTAATGATAAGGTGACAGAGCAAGCGATCGCATTACTCAATAGTATCCGATTACATGATTCTGAAACCCCCATTGTCATGATCCCTTACGATGATAATTATCATGCGATCGCTGATACTCTCAATCAACATTATGGTGTAAAAGTCTATGAAGACTTAGATTTTATTGACCGTCTTTCCCACAAGCTACACGAGACTTTCGGAGGTAAATTTTTTGCTCGTCCTAATCAATTTCGTAAACAAGCTTGCTGGTTTGGTCCATTTGATGATTTTTTATATATTGACACTGATATCGTTGTCTTTGAAAAAATCATTGATAACCTGAACTACTTAGAAAATACTGACTTTATATGTTGTGATTATCAACATTTAGGAGGAATAAAAAACGTTTTTAGTCCTAAAGTCTTAGAAGATAAAGTATTTACAGAAACCGAAGTAAAGGAGATTTTCAACGGGGGTTTTTGGGGTTCTAAGAAAAATTTAATTTCCGAACAAGAACTATATGAAATCTTTTCCGAATGTGCAGCAAATACAGAATATTTTGATTTTTCTGAAAAGACTTCTGACCAACCAATTATCAATTATATGCTATTAAAGCGAATACCTCGCCGTTTTAATATTGTCCGTCGAGAAGGTAAGGGTCCAGGAAATTGGGCAGGAACTCCTCATTTCCAGACTCAAGAAAACCTACTATTTGATCCCACAGTTAACCAACCTTTGCAATATTTACATTGGGCGGGGATCAAAATTCAACCAGGTTGCCCTTATTGGAAAATTTGGGAGCATTACCGTAATTTAAACCCTAATTTACCTGCTTATATTCCTCCTCAACCAGTTAAACAAAGTCTATTGAAAAAGACTCTTAAAAATATCAAAAATAAATTAAAACTATAAATTAGTCTTTAATAACAGTATTCAATAGAAACCCCATCCTCAAAAAATTAGGAAGGGGTATTTTATTTTTATGACCAAGAATCTAAATCTAAAGATTGCATTCCGCGACTACTAACAAATTCCAGCAAACTCCCTAACTGAAACCATACAAACACACAAGTTCCCAAACTTAAAGGTAAACCAATACCTAAAGCTAAGACAGAAGGAAAGCCAAATATTTCTAACCCAGAAGACATAAATAAACAAACGCCTCCCGTGATACCAATAAATGGCACTATTAACTGTTTTAAAGAAGTGCTAGATTTGATTGGTTCTTTATTGTCACTTGGCCATTTTTCGACAATTACTTTTAATGTTCCAGATAAAGCAAGACCAGAAGTCAATGCAGTAAGAAAGCCAACCAGTAACAAAATATAGGGTGGTTGTAAAGGGTAGTAATACATGAAAAATCCTGATTGTTATTAAATTAATTTTGATTTGGTGTTTGGTTATTAGCAACGGAAATAAAAGATGTAGCTTTTGGTAGAATTGCAGCTACACTTTCCCGTGAGAACTCTGTTAAAATTCCGACAGCTACATTTAATAAGCGATTTGGTGGTAAGTCATCTTTGACTAATTCCCACAAACGCTGTACTTCATCAGTATGTAAACGATCATCTTCAGTTATTGCTAAAACCAACTGACGACGTAAAAATCTACCTTCTTCTGAGAGTAGATATTGCAAGCCCATTTTGGCAGTAGGTACAACATCAAATTGCTGATCACTACGGGCGATGGAAATTAAGTTCTCTAACCTCTGCCATTGGAATTTACCATCTTTAAATAGTACATTCAATAACCGTCGTCTTAATGCGGGAGATTCTCCAGTTAATAACCGTCGTGCTATGTATGGATAACCTACTTCCACAATTTTAAAGTCGGGGTTGAGGCTTAAAGCAATACCTTCCTGGGTAACTAAGGAACGAATAATTAAAGCAAACTTGGCAGGAACTCGGAAAGGATATTCATACATCAATTCCGAAAATTCGTCGGTGATGGTTTTAAAGTTAAAATCACCCACATTTTTGCCAATGGCATTTCCTAACACTGCTTCTAATGCTGGCACAATAGGAGCAATGTTAGTTTGTGGTGCCAGAAAACCCAGTCTGACAAAGTCTTCTGCTAAGTCAGCGTAATCTTTGTTCACAAGATGAACTAAAGCATCTACCAATGTTTCTTTTGTGCTTTCCTCTAACTGATCCATCATGCCAAAGTCTATATAAGCCATACTACCTTGGCCAATAGCAAATAAATTACCTGGATGGGGATCTGCATGAAAGAAGCCGTATTCTAATAATTGCTGTAAACCAGACGTTACACCGATCTGAATAATGCTTTCAGGATCTAACCCTGCTTGGCGAATACTTTCTGTGTCTGTAAGTTTGAACCCGTTAATCCATTCTAAAGTTAATACACGGGTGCTGCTATAAAGCCAATAAATACTAGGGACTTTTACATGAGGATCGTCGCGGAAGTTACTGGCAAACTTTTCTGCGTTACGACCTTCATTAATGTAATCAACTTCTTCAAATAGCTTTGTGCCAAACTCATCTACAATTAATGTTAAGTCATGGCCAAGATTTAGGGGCAACCACGGACTAAGCCAAGTAGCTGCCCAGCGCATTAGATATAAGTCTTTGGTGATGACTGGACGTAGGTGGGGACGTTGTACTTTTACTGCTACTTCTTCACCAGAGATTAAGCGGCCTTTGTAAACTTGACCTAAACTAGCTGCGGCTACGGGTTGAGGTGAAAGTTCACTAAATATCTCGTCTATGGATCTGTCAAGTTCAGTTTCAATGATATGCCGCGCTAAGTCATTATCAAAAGGTGGTAACTGATCTTGTAGCTTCACAAGTTCTTCTAGAAAGTCTTTACGAATTAGGTCTGGCCGAGTGGAAAGAGCTTGGCCAACTTTAATAAATGTTGGTCCTAGTCGGGTGAGCAGTTGTCGTAGTTGGATAGCTCGTTTACCCTGATTCTGCTCAACTTGATTTTGCCATTCATCCCACTTGAGGCTGAGTATAAAGCCTGCAAAAGAGAAGATGATTTTTAGCAGTCTGCCCCAAGCTAACCAGGGACGGTAACGATAGTAACGGGTGATCGTGTCTGGATTATACTGCTTTAGTTGAGCAGGTTGATACTGACCCACGCCTTTATTTGCCTCTACAACTGGGATTTTGATCAGACAACTGTGGTAGTTTGCACACCGACTCACAAGCTAGTTGTTAGTCAAGGCAATGATTAGTATCTAAGTATTACTACTACCATCAGTAATTTCTATGCAGTCTAGTTATTGCTCTTTTACCTCTACGGTTGATAGCGCTAACCCTATTATCAGCTTGTCTCGCTATCTACTCTCAAGGGTAGATGGCAAAGTTCTGTTATTTCTAGCTAAAGTTAGAAATTTAGCTAGACTCATGTTTAGGTGCTATCGGGCAAGTTTTGCCTACTTTTACTGCCTAGAATTTATTTATTTCTTAATTATACTTCATAAAAGTACAACTTTCTCTCTTGAGACAATCCAGATAAGAGTATTTTATCTTTTCTTAATAATTATTAGAAGTAAACATAAATATTGATTCACGTTTGTTTACTTTTATTTAGTTTAAAAAATTAACATTTACGCAGAAAAGGATGTTTGCCGAAATAACTATTACCAACCACCGAACCTTACGGTTATGGTGGCGGTAATTTTAAGTAGGTTTTCTACCTATTTTGTTCTAGCCTCCAAATTTTCTAACCTGCTTTTGAGTTCTTGATTTTGTTGTTTTATTTGGTTGAGTTCTTCACGCATCTGCCGGAAACTTTTTTCAGTCCCGATGTTGTTTTGTACTTTGGAGATTTCTTCGTCAGCGTAACGACGAACTCTCCCATCAGCGGTTTGATTGGCTAAAGCTTGGAGAATACCAATTGCTTTGGGGATTTCCATTTGTCCTAAAGCTGTCACTACTGCTACTTGGGTTAAAAAGAAGGTTTCTTTGGCTATTTCTGATAATCGGTCTAAAATCCTTTCTATATTCACAGGAGTTTGGCCAACGGAGATTTTACCTAAAGCGCGAATAGCAGATAAACGTAATGCTTGGGACACACCTTGTTTACTGTATTCCAATAGTAGATTTAAGGCTGATTCTGAGGTTTTGAATTCAGCTAAACCTGCGATCGCGCCGCTTCTGACTACTTCATTCCAACCTGCCTTTTCTTCTAAAACAGATTTGAGGAGCTTGATCACTTTTTCTGCGTGGGGTTTATCATCTAAGTTAGCAGATGCAATTGCGCCAACACTACGACAAGCAGCAGCTTCGACATAGTAACTAGCATCTCCATCCTGGACAAATTCTTTCACAGCTTTATAACTAGCATGGGTTTTGATTTGTGCTAGAGACTCAACCACAGAACGCCGGACAAAAGGACTCTGATCTTTTAAACCAGTTACTAAACCATCAAAAGCTTGATCTAACTTAATTTCTGCCAATTGTTTAGCTACCTCAACCCGCACTCCCCAAAAAGGATCTTTTTGCAAAGCTGCGGATAGAGACTTAACAATTTCCAAACCACCTTTTTTAGCTAAAGCTTCCGCTGCATAGATGCGAGAAATAGGATTTGGATCAAATTCCAACTGTGCTTTTAATTCTGGGATGGGATATTCCAAAACTACAGTTTTGAGATAATTATTACCTACGTCAAAGCTAATAAAATCTGGTTTTTCTGTGAGTGGGAAATAAAAACTTTGTTCCCGTTCATTGATGCGGACAGTAAAAACTTGTAAATCTGTATTCCTTTGTTTGTAACCAAAACCAATGGGAATTTTCAGGTCAAATAAATCCTTTTCATCACTAGCTTGGGTTTGGGTAACAGTCACCTTTGCTAACTTACTATCTCCATCCCAAGCATAAGCAACTTTAAAATCGGGATGACCGCCACGATAAACATATTGGTCAAATAAGAAAGTTAGATTACGTCCGGTAGCTTTTTCAATGGATCTTAATAAATCCACTGTTTCCACAGTTTGGTGAGCATGATCTTGAACAAACCGATGGATAGCTCTCCAGAATAATTCCTCTCCCAATTCTGCTCGGATCATGTGATAAACACAAGAACCTTTTTCATAGATATGGCGGTCGTAAAGTTCAATAGCTTCCCGGTAAACATGAGTGACCATTGGCCGACGGTAGCGACTACCATCTTCACTTAAATAACTGCAAGCTTCCAATAGACGATAATAGGCAGCTTCATCATCACCATATTCATGTTCTGTCCACATGACCTCAGAATAGGAAGCCATACCTTCCTTAATCCAAGCATGAGACCAATGTTTAATCACCAGTAAATCTCCAAACCACTGGTGTGCTAGTTCATGAACTACTAAACTTTCGGTGTTGCGGTTGTCTAATAATGCTCTTTCATCTAGCAAACATCGGTCTGTTAACAGAGTGGTGGAGGTGTTTTCCATTCCCCCAAAGATAAAATCATCTACACAGACCTGAGCATATTTGGGGAAAGGGTACGAATAACCATATTTTTCGCTCAAGAATTCGATCATGCGGGGTGTTTTTCCCATGCTACGTTGAGCGTCGGCTTTTCTACCCTTTTCTACATAATAGGTAACAGGTTTACCTTGCCACTCATCATGAATTTCAGCAAAGTCACTAACAGCTAAGGTCATCAAATAAGTGGGATGAACCTGTTGTTGTGACCAATGGTAGATTTTATACTCGCCATCATCTACCGTATCAATCAGTTCACCGTTAGAAATAGCGATTAATGGTTTGGGTACACGCACCCGAATTTCTGAAGTAGATAATTGTCCTGGGTAGTCAAAACAAGGAAACCAATAACGAGAATCTTCGTCTTCTCCTTGAGTCCAGACTTGAGTAGGTTTATGGGGATAGTGTTTGTCTGGTTGAATAAAATAAATACCACGTTGGGGTTTTTCAACAGAGTAGGCGATCGCAATCAAAAATCTATCATCTATTTTTGTGGGTTGGGATAGATGAATACACAGTTTTTCCCCATCATATTCAAAATGCTGTGGTACTTCATCCACTTTGACAGATTGAATATTTAAGTTGACAGCATTTAAAGTCAAACTTTCAATATTATTACGTATAGGTAAGATGCGAATACTACAATTACCATGGTAGCTTTGGTGGGGAATATCCAAATTGAGGTCTAAGAAAATATGTTCTACCTGCCCCGGTCTATCGGGATTATAATGTGGTTTTGCCCCTGGTAATTCAAAAGATTTGTGTCTTTTATTCTCTGTATCAAAATAAAAATGCGACATTGATTGTTACTGACCTTGTAATCCTGAAACTTATACACAAATATTGGTCGTAGATGCCTCTCCCCAATCAAAATAGTCTTTGATCAGGATTGTTGCTTGAGTGTTATGATTTACATCAATTTCCTCCTGTTAATCCCAAATTCCCATCTGTTTGATGTTATCCAAGATTCTACACTTTTACATGATTAGCACTAGAGTATCTAGTATCACGCTGCATTACCACAGTGTACATTGAGGCAATCTATTTCCTTTGAGTACAAATATTACCAATTATTTTTATAGCTTAGAACAACTTGTGACTATAATTTGACTATTTTTGGATATCAACTCAAGAATATCATTTACGGATTTCCCTGTGACTGTGGTGAAGTATTTTTTAAAGTTCCTAGAAAATTGTTAGTGTGTAGAAATACTAATTTTGTCAGTAAATGCCGATAATTTTGTAGGAATAAGTGATAAAACTCCTTAAAAACGATTATTACTGTTGCTACTTACTAATTAATCTTTTCAGTAAATAAGGATTTTAACCATGTCTGAAACCATACCTGAAAGTAAATCTAAATTTTTAGTTCCTGTCGTTAGTGCTGTCATAGTTGTAGCAGGAGGTATCGCGGCTTATCTATATTTCAAAAATCCTGGTGGTAACAACTTAACTCCTATGGGTAGTGCCAAAATAGTACCTGCTAATGCTTTGATGGCTACCTATGTTAATACTAATGCTGAATCTTGGCAAAGGTTACAACAATTTGGCACTCAACAGGCTCAAGATTTAGTAGCCACAAGGGTAAAAGATTTTCAGCAGGATTTATTCAGTGATGGCAATATTTCTTATGATACAGACATCAAACCCTGGATCGGTGGTGTCATGATTGCTGCGTTACCACCAACACCTGCTACAGCTACATCAACTGAGAAAAATACATCTATTCAGGCGGAAAAAGAACCAAATATATTACTGGTAGTAGGTATAAAAGATAAAATCAAGGCTTTAAATTTTGCTAACAAATTAAAACAACAAAAAAATTCTCAAATTCAAGAATCTGAATACAAAGGTCAGACAATTATTGCTCGTCAAGGCAGTAATCAGCCTACTTATGCAGCAGTATTAAATAACACTCATATACTGTTAGCTCCAGAAAAACAAACTGTAGAAAAAGCTATTGACACATATACAGGAGAGCCTTCTTTTGCTACTAAGGAAGGAGCAAGTAGTATTTTAACTAAAGGTGTTGATCTGCAAAATACCTTGGCTCAAATTTATATCCCAGATCATGCCAACGCAGCAGAAAAATTAGCAACTTTAAACCCTCAAGGTAGACCATTACAACCTGAAACCATAGCACAACTAAAACAAGTAAAATCCTTAGTAGCTGGTATTGGTATTGATGATGCAGGATTACGATTCAAAACAATAGTTAACTTAGATCCTAAATTAAGCAAATTTCAGTATCAAAGTAGTCCAGCGAAAATAGTTAGTAAATTTCCCAGTGATACTATTGCCTTATTAACTGGACAGAATATTAATGGTAGTTGGCAAACTTTTTTAGAACAATCAAAAGATACTCCTGAGATTAAACAGGGAGTTGAGCAAGCACGTGGACAAATAAAACAATTTTTCAATCTTGACCTAGATAAAGATATTTTTAGTTGGATGAATGGAGAATTTGCTCTAGGTGCGGTGAAATCCGATCAAGGTTGGTTGGCAAATCTAGGATTTGGCGGTGCGATAGTATTTGATACTAGCGATCGCAAAACAGCAGAAGCTACTTTCACTAAACTAGATGATCTAGCTAAAAAACAATCATTGAATGTCACTCAAAAAAACATGGGTGGTAAAAATATCACAGAGTGGGACGCTCCTTTCCAAGGATCTTTAATAGCACATGGTTGGTTAGATCAGGACACCGTATTTGTAGCCATTGGTGGACCAATTGCCGCAACTATAGCAGATAACAAAGATAAAACTCTTGATCAGAGCGAGACATTCAAAGCTGTAACTGGTTCTTTACAAAAACCCAACGGTGGATATTTTTACTTGGATATGGAGAAAACTACTTCATTGATTAATCGTTTTGTTGCAGCCGATCAACCCGTTACCTCAGATATCAATGCTATTCTGGGTTCTATCAATGGTTTTGGTGTAACTGTCAATAGCACCGATAAATCTACTTTCCAAATGGAAATGTTGTTAGCTTTAAAACCAAGTAGTTCTAAATAGGCCTTGGACATGGGACAGAATCAAGTCAAAAGTCAAGATTAAAGAACTCCCGACTTCCTGAACTTCTGTCCTTTGTTACCTGCTGTAAAATAAAGCTGTTCAACTTGGCAAAAATTATGACTAATTCTATCAAAACTCCTCCTGACTTAACTTCCCGCTTAGTGAATGGTATTCTTTCTATTCAGCCTTTGTTTAACCTGGCCAAGCATCAAGCCAGACAAATGATGATTAAACGGGCTAAAAAAATAGGTGTACATTGGCATCAAGAAGTAGAAAAATTACAAGCACGAAATTGGGAAAATGATTTAGCAAAAGTGCAAAATCTGAAAATTACTTATCCAGAATATTATGTTACTTCTTTCCATGCTTATGAAGAGGGAAATCTTAGTTGGCAAGCTGCTTTTGAAGTAGAGTCTGCTGCTTATGCAGTCCATGCTAAAATTTGGCAGGATTTCCAAGCTGAAGGTGATGCCAAACTACGGGAAAGTTACCACAATATTCTTAAAAGTTCTATTGCTCAACCACCACAAGATATTTTAGATTTAGGTTGTAGTGTGGGGATGAGTTCCTTTGCGCTACAAGAAATTTACCCCCAAGCCAAAATTACTGGTTTAGATTTATCTCCCTATTTTTTGGCTGTCGCTAACTATCGTTCTCAACAACATCAAGCAAATATTAATTGGGTTCATGCTCAAGCTGAATCTACAGGATTAGCAGATAATGCTTATGATTTAGTGTCTATTTTTCTTGTATGTCATGAATTACCCCAATCAGCAACGAGAAAGATTTTTGCAGAAGCAAGAAGGGTTTTGCGTCCGGGTGGTCATTTAGCAATTATGGACATGAATCCAAAATCAGAGATATACAAAACAATGCCCACCTACGTTTTTACATTGCTCAAAAGTACCGAACCTTATTTAGATGAATATTTCACTTTAGATATTGAGCAAGCTTTAGTTGAGGCTGGTTTCCAAACTCCTACCATCACTATTAATAGTCCCCGTCACCGGACTGTCACTGCTCAGGTGTAAATAAAAATATGAATAAAATAGATCCCCGAATTATTTGTAAAATCGAGGAATCTAATTATTTTAAACTCTTGCTAATTCTGGTTGATTTACAACTGCGTTAACAGAGGTTTTGTCTGAGTCAGCAGCGTAAATTTCACAGGAATTATTGGGGCTTTCAATGAGTTTAACTTTGTGAAGTGTTGCCCCTATTTCTTGAATAGGCGATCGCAAGGTATTACTAATATAAAGAGCGATGTTTTCCGCTGTGGGTACAATTTTGGCAAAGAAAGGAATATCTTTGTTTAAAAAGCTGTGATCGAAGGGTTCTACTATATAATCTGCGATTACCTGATTTAAAGCCCCTAAATCAACAATCATACCCGTGCGAGGATCAATTTCTCCTCTGACGGTAACTTCAAGATGGTAGTTGTGTCCATGTCCATTCACACGAGCGCATTTACCGTAAATTTCTGTATTTTTTTCTAAACTCAAATCAGGATGCGCTAGTCTATGAGCGGCACTAAAGTGAGTGCTAATACTGAGATGTGCTTCCATTCCGTTACCCATATAATCTGCCCAAAGTTCAGGATGTTCAAATAACTGCACCTTTACTATAGGTAAGTGCGGTGCTAATTTTTGCCAGATCACCCTGGCGATATTTTCCGTGGTGGGGAGAGTTTGTTGAAATTCGGCCCACGCATCATTAAGATAAGAAAAATCTAGTTGACTGGTAATTTCCCGTTTAATCACTTGTTTGACATCAGACAAGTTCAACACCATACCATATTCATCTAGTTCCCCAAGCAGAGAAATAAATAAAACATAGTTGTGTCCGTGTCCGGGAAATTTCGAGCATAGACCGAATTTCTCTACATTCTCGGTTTCACTCAGTTCTGGCAACCAATAACGATGGCTGGCCGAAAACTGAGCGCGTCGGTTGACAATACATTGCATGAGTACACTGGGGACAGATTTTAAAATTTCTTAATCTTTCACTTCACATAGTGTAATCTAATTTGCGACTTCTAGGTCAATAAAATGGGGAATTTTCATAATATTTTCGTATAATAACCATCTAAGTAGAACTTGCTGCGTTGTGGACAACACTACATTTAGTTTATCTGTTAGAGTTAAAACAACTACAAATTTATTTATTGACTTTGTAAATAATAAGGAGCAATGCGTGATTACTAGGGGTTATTTTATAGGTGAAATAATAGATGAACTAGCCAATATTGCTCATCAAGTGGATAACAGATGCAAATTAGGCTTAACAGACCTAAATAAATATCTTGAGGATTTCTTTAAAGAAATATTGAATAGACTACTTGATTTCCACTTAGAAAATCTCAATAATGAAAGAAGCAATGCGCCTGGTTTAGATTTAGGTGATGCTTTAAACCATATAGCATTTCAAATTACATCACAAAAAAAATCGGATAAGATTAATGACACTCTCAATACTGTTTTGGAACATAATATTCAAGAATATAATGATATTTATATACTAATAATTGGCTACAAACAGAAAAGTTACGCAGAGAAGAAGGAACTTTGGAATAAATTAAATTTTAAAAAGGAAAATATTTGGGATATCAACACCATTTGTAAAGAAGTAATTGATCTTCCTCTCGATAAATTACAATCTATTCACCAGTACATAAAAAAAGAGGTTATCAGGGTAAAAATAGAGTTAGAGATACCAAATCAAGACGGTGAATTTGCTACAAATATCAAAAATTATATTGAGCCAATAGCAAAACCTAAATTTAATGAAAATTCACTTAAAGTTTATTATGAATATTACATCCATAATAATTTTGGAGGAGATGATTACTCAATGGATGATATAAAACAGGCGTTTGATTTTTTAGCTAAGGAACTTGCCAAGTTACCTCGCATAACACGAGAATTTTATGCTTTCCTTCTTGAAAGGATGGATGAAAATTCTTTGCAAGAAGCACATGGAGGTAAATTTTATTATCGTTTTAATGAAGATAGACTGAGAAGAATCTGTAGATATAATGATATTGATGGAGAAATTAGATTGCTTACAAAGCATGAATTTATATCTTGGGATAATCCTATTCCTATTGATGAAGAGTATTATACAGGGTGGACTGAATCTTCATATCGTATTTACATTCCAGGGGATTCTAAAAGTTATATTTTTAAGAATTTTATTGTAGATTTGGTAGATTTTATAGATAATAAAAATATCGGTTATCAAAAACCCATAGTAAATCTCGATTTTAGTAGTTTTTAGTTTGTGGTTTGGTTGTACTCTAAAATAATTTGACTAATCTCTTCCAATCTATAAAATTACTAATCTTCTTTTCTTCTTACTTCGCGCTCTTCGCGTCTTCGTGGTTTATTAAATTAAACATTCTTTCAGCACGAAGAGATTAACTCATGATTCTAGCTTCTGTATTAGAATGAATGTAGGAATTCACTAAAAACTTTAATTTGTAAATTAGCTCTATGCCTTACCCTAAACTGACTGGTGAAGAAATTACCAAACGTGGCCAAGAACTCTATGAGCAAATTATCCGTTCTCAAATAGAGACAGCAGAAAATATTGGTAAAATTATTTCCATTAACGTAGAAACAGGAGAATATGAAATTGGTGATGATTTAATAATTACAAGCCGCAAACTACAAACTAAACAAGCAGATGCACCAATTTGGGCGGGAAGAATTGGCTTTAACGCAGTTTATGCTGTTGGTGGTACATTAATCAGGACAAAAGAGTGATAAATGGAAATGTAGTTGGGCTGCAAGCTCGAATTAATGTAATTTTTAATTTATCAGAAGGATTAAATATAGAAATCGGATGTGTCGTTGATACAGGATTTGAAGGTTTCTTGACTTTACCAGCAGATGCAATTACAAAAATGGGGCTACCCTACCTCGCTCGTATAGATGCAAATCTGGCTGATAATTCTAATGTTCCAGTCAATGTTTTTTTAGCAAATATTCTCTGGAACGGTAAACAGAGGGAAGTTCCTGTGCTGGCAATGGGTCGTCGTCCTCTGATTGGGACTGCCCTACTTGAAGATTATCATCTTAGTATAGATTTCTATAATGGCGGTACGGTGATAGTTGATGAGATACTGTAATTGTGAGCATGGTTTAACTACAAGCACGAATATCTTCAACTTCTAAGTCTGGATAATACTCTTGAATAATTGTCTCAAATGAAAGTCCTTCTTTCACAAGTTCAAGAATACTTTGGACTGTAATTCTTGTACCTGATATACATGGTTTACCAAAGTGAATTTGTGGGTTAACAGAAATTCTTTCCATAATATTTAAACCTATATGAATACCATTATATCATAAGTCTCAATCCGTTAAATATTTGATGTATAAAAATTTCTGATTTCTTACCATTTTTCAACTAACCGATTCTTGCGCTTCCCGATGCAATCTTTTAGCTATCCTAAATAATTCTTGACCTGTGTGTAAATAACGTTCATCGTAACTTAACGGAAAATACGCCAACTCTTCTATTCCGTCTGCAACTTGACTCAAACAGTAATAAATATGCGCTGCTGCTGCGGCAAAATTAGGAGGATTTGGTAGAGAACGAAACTTAAATTGAGCGTCCTTCAAATCTTCTCGACAGGAATCTAAATAATCCTGAAATTCATCTAACAACTCATCATCAAAAGGGTCTGCGGCTAATTCCTCAATTTGCGCTTCTAAAGAACTGAGAATAGTTAAAAGAATCCTATTTACTGGTTTATAAACCCGACGCAACCATTCTTCAATTTGTTCATCAGCATCTCTTCCCGTTGGTCTGGTTTTTCGGTAAGGTTTTTGCTCAGAATTGCGCTTTGGTTTGGGAATAGTTGATTTTTGAAAATTATGACGCAGTTTTTGGTCGTATTGATGACGATTTTGAGCGTCACCTAAAACCTCATAAGCAGCATTAATCCTAATAATTTCCTCATGATTAGCCGTTTCCTGATGACTATCAGGATGAAACATTTTGACCAAACGGCGATATGCTTGTTTAATCTCCGCTTGGCTGGCATTAGCTTTAATTTTCAGGATTTCGTAATGGTTAGAATCTGCCATGATTAAATTATTAGTTAACAGTTATGGTAAATTCAGTTATTATTTATCAGTCTATTCACTTTTAACTGCCTCAGAAGGTAGTTTAACACTGAAATACCTGTTGAGTCTTTTTCTTTGGGTCATAATAGCACTGCTGAATATTTTCATGGTTTCATTTACTCTTGATTTAACTTTTTTGTAATATAATCACTAGACAATATCAATATAAATACTTATATTGCACCGTTCGGCGTTGTTTTATACTTGTATCAGTATTTAATGGTGCTGTATGGACGCTGAAGAACTTTTAGAAAAATACGCGGCTGGGGAACGGAAATTCCATTCTGTAAATCTGAGAGGGGTAGACCTTAAAGGTGTGGATTTGAGTGGAATAGACCTGACAAGTGCAGATTTAACAGGTGTAGAATTGAATGATGCTAACCTGACTAAAGCCAATCTTCACAATACAAATCTCACCAGGGCATCTTTAATAAATGCTAATTTGAGTGAGTTGGTGAATGGTTCTAGTTTAAATTTTACTTGGGCTGACTTGAGTGCTGCTAATTTAAGCAAAGCAAAATTAGATGGTACAAATTTTAGTAATGCTAACTTGGATAAAGTCAACTTCAGAGGTGCTACTCTACACTCTGCAAATTTTACTAACGCTGACTTGACTAATTGTGATTTGATTCAAACTAATAACTTAAATAATGTCACAATTAAAAATACCAATTTTAAAGGATCAAAACTTCGAGGTGTTAATCTAGCAAATAAAGATTTATCAGGTATAAATCTGGCTCATGCTGATTTGAGTGCAGCAAATCTCAATGGTGTAAATTTCCGAAAAACTTGTTTACAAGGAACAAATTTAGAACGAGCAGATTTGCAAAAAGCTGATTTAATGAGAGCAAATCTCGATGGTACAAACTTGAGACGAGCAGATTTAACCGGCGCAAATATCTACGGTGCAACCTTTCACAAAGCTGACCTCACAGGTGCGATAATGCCAGATGGAGAAGTTTACACAACAGATGTTGATTTGGACTTCATGAAACCAGATGCACCATTACCAAAAGAAATAAGAGATATTTCCATGACTCGTCAAGTTATCCGTACCGATAAAGCACCTGCACCAGTTGGACCATATAACCAAGCTATTTTAGCTTCTGGACAAATGTTATTTGTATCTGGACAAATAGCAATTGATCCTCGGTCAAATACAATTGTTTATACCGATGATATCACTAAGCAAACTGAACAGGTAATGAAAAATATTGAAGCTATTCTGACAGAAGCTGGCGTTACATTTAATGATGTAATTAAAACTGGTATATTTTTAGCTGATATGAATGATTTTGCCACTGTAAATCAAATTTATGGTAGATATTTTGACCTAGAAACAGCCCCAGCACGTGCTTGTGTACAGGTTTCACGTTTACCTAAAGATGTGTTGGTCGAAATTGAGTGTATTGCTGTAATTAATTGATAGCAGTAGATTTGATTGCCGTTAGGTAAAATATGAGCGGGCAAGATGCCCGCACCACAAGAGTTTTATAATTTGGTGGACATTGTCCACGATACTTTTAATTTTCTGGTTCAATACCTGCTGCACGCAGTTGTGCGGCTAGTTTCTCTGCACGTTGTTTTTCCTGTTCAGCACGTTGTTTTTCTTGTTCAGCACGTTGTTTTTCTTGTTCTACTAACTCGGAACTCCACAACAGCAGATTTCCTTGTTCATCCCACCATCTCAACCATTTGGTGGTGAATCCTTCCCTTGTACCTTCCCAAATACCAAGATAAAGTTTCATTTCCTCTATCCAGTAACGTTGGTTTTGATTAGGCGTTTCTATTTTGTATTGTTCGCTGTTTTTCTCTAAGCGATAAACTTCTAATTCTCCCCTGTCTGGTTCAAAGATAATATAGTTAGGAACTTTTAAAATTCTTTCATAAAAAAACCATTTTCCAGGTGGATAAGTTGGTTTATTGGAATATTCTGTTCCGTCGGTATCGGAAATAAATTCCATCACAATAACTGGAATGTCTCCCTGTAGTTGGGGTGTGTAACTACGATAGACTTCTTGCTTTGTTGTGTTGATTTCGGGAATATAAGCCCAGTCAGGTGCTTTAACGACAATTTTGCCGTTTAACGTGGCACAGATACCGTAATTGGTTGTTGTGAGGCAATTGGGAGGACGTTTACCTGCTAGTTGGAGGCTCTCAGTTAGGGCTGCGGCTTGGGCTGGTTGGTAGATGTTGTCCACTGGGTCATCTGGGAGAATGTAATCATCGGGTAATTTTTCCCAAGTGATTTGGTAGTCTTGGGTGGTGATGATCATGGTGGGTATTTGTGTTTTCAGGTTTATCAATGATTATATCAAATCATCTAATTCATCAGGATTAACACCTAATTCACGTAATTTTTTAGCTGACTATACTTGTGCTACAATTACCAGTATTCTTAACCCGGATTTCTCACAAGAAGAAAAAATCATTGATGAAAAGCCACAGCAAGTGGCATTTATTTGATACATGAAGCGCGGCGATGATAAAAAATAAATGTCACCTGATACTCGGCTCATACTTTATAACTGTTGAAATGCTTTCTATATATACATTTTCTCAGTTTTTGACCCCTTTTTTTTATTTCTTTGTGAGAAATCCGGGTGTAAGTGTTGAGGTCACACTTTGCCGTGGATGGTTTGGTAGTTACTCTGATTGTCCATGCCCTCAATAGAGACAGTGTAAATTATCTATCTTTCCAGTCCCCTACTGCTAGCGATCGCTTATTTTTTCCCGTTCTCACTACTTCATTTATTGTCTCATTTGTCAATGGGTAAGTTCTGAAAACCTGTCTCTTGTTTTTCTTGGAATAATTTATTCTTTGGAAGTCCCTTACTGATAGTTATCAGAACTGAGATTAATTCAACATTGCATACCCGGACTGAGAAACTTAACGAGTCGCTCTGTTGCATTTTGAATATCTTGGGAATTTGTGTTCTGGAGCAGTGCAAATGGTTGCCCAGCTTCAGCTAGCACTCGAATTAAAGCTGCAATTACCAAATCAAACTTCCAGTTAATCTGTGATCGCGACTGCTCAGGAAGTGCGCGTTGCAACACATCCAAAAAAGCCTTAGTAGACACAGCAAATTCTCCCGCGGCAATACTCTTGATTGGTTCTGGTTCAGTTTGACAACGCCCCATAAATTGAGCGCGCACCAGCAGGTTATCTTTATCTTGGGCTAAAATTTCTAGATTGGGTTTTATTAGTGCAGTCAATATTGCTTCCACCGATGGCATTTCCTGCCCTGCCTGAAGCTGTTCTAGCAGTGCTAATTCTTGCTCAACCAATGGACGAGCAAACCGCGCAACCACAGATCGAAACAAATCTTCCTTTGAACCGAAGTGGTAATGAACAGCAGCCAAGTTCACCCCTGCCTCACTCACTAGATTACGTAATGTTGTTCCAGCAAAGCCTCGCTCGGCAAAAAGGCGTTCAGCAACACTGATGATTTGTTCTTTGGTATCAGTTGTCAGACTAACCACAATTTTCTGCATTAGTTCAAACTTTGTCAATTGTAACTGAGAATTTGCGAGTGACTATATGAATCTAGCTTTTTAGCTATTTGAGATTTTCACCTTGCAATTTATTCAAACATACGTTTTAATTATATCAGACCAACGTTTGAATGAGCATCATTAAAGAAAAACTTAGCTCCCCCCCTAGTAGTGTCTTTCTATAAGGGCTTTTTGAGGAATACAAGAGTCGTTGACAAATGCCTACCTCAATTTTTAATGATAAATAAAACATACGTTTGATTCATATTCATAATTTATTGCTCATTTGATAATTCACTGAGTAAAACCATGACTTTTGACTCGATGCCTTCCAACTCTGATCCGGTGGAAACACCAACAACCGCCTCGGACTTGCAACAGCCGCAAAGACAGCATACCCGTCTTTGGATAGGGCTAGGCATTTGCGGAATCATGCTAATTTTCGGTTTGCAGATGGTCAAACAACGTTTCTCAGGCGTGGTAGAAAATGTGCAAGCCACTCAAGCAACTAAAGTTGAGGTGTTGCCTGTGGAAACAGTTACTATCCAACCTGTGACGAGTTACAGAGTTGCCAGGGCTTACACCGGGAAAATTGCAGCTTACCGAGCAAGTAATTTAGGCTTTGAGCGTAGCGGTAAACTGATGGAGGTGCTGGTGAGAGAGGGCGATCACGTAGCAACAGGTCAGCCTTTGGCGCGACTAGATACTAGCAACTTGCAAACCCAACGCCGTCAGTTGAAAGCAGAAAAAGCACAGGCCGCAGCACAATTAGCAGAGCTAAGGGCAGGGCCGCGTGGTGAAGATATTGCTGCCGCCCAGGCTGCCGTCCGAGACCTAGAGCAGCAATTATCTCTACAACAAGTGCGATATTCACGCCGTCAGTCTCTTTATAAGGAAGGGGCGATCTCTGCGGAAGAGTTGGATGAGTTTGGCTATGGAAGGAACGCCTTGCAAGCTCGATTAGAGCAGACTCGTAGCAATCTCAGGAAATTGCAAAATGGGACTCGTGAAGAACAAATTACTGCCCAAGTGGCGGTAATGCAACAGCTAGACGCTCGTCTGGCTGATTTAGATGTGACGATAGCGAAGAGTACACTGCTTGCCCCATTTAATGGCATCATTTCGACAAAATCTGTGGATGAGGGAACTGTTGTAGAAGCAGGACAGTTAATTATGAAGCTGGTTGAAGCAGTCAGCCCTGAAGCCCGGATTGGGATTCCCAGGGAAACCACCGCAAAACTTCGGGTCGGTGCGACTGAACAAATCAAGATGGGGAAACAGACTTATCCTGCCAAGATTGTATCTATCTTGCCGGAAATAGATACCAATACGCGTACGCAAACGGTGGTTTTTCAGATCCAGCAGGTCACAGCATCTCAAGTACCTCCGGGGCAAACCACGCGGGTTGAGTTAACTCAGAGCGTGCCGACTAATGGATTTTGGCTACCGATCAAGGCACTGACTCAGGGAACTAGAGGACTATGGAATTGCTATGTAGTGACCCCATTGAATGGTAGGGATGGCAACAGTTACACCCTCCAAGAAAAAGCGGTAGAAATTTTGCATCAAACTGGTGATCGGGTTTTAGTGCGAGGCACTTTGCAACCGGGCGATCGCATCGTTGCCAATGGAACGCACCGGGTTGTACCTGGACAAAAGGTGCAGCCTTTATAAGCATTTATTAATAATCTTGTTCAATCCCTCCGCAGCAAAATACATCATGGTTGGCCCCTTTTACAAAAATATTCGTCTTCTCATTCTTACATTGCTGATGCTGTTCGCTTGGGGTTTCTCTGCGTTTCAAGCCCTGCCACGCCAAGAAGACCCAGAAATGGTAGCCCGTACAGCCGTCGTTCAGACTGCTTTTCCCGGAGCCAATGCCGAACGGGTGGAAGCCCTGGTCACGGCTGTGATTGAAGAAGAACTATCAGAAATTGAAGAGATTGATGTTTTACAGTCGAACTCGCGGGTGGGCTTTTCTACAGTTGCGATTGAACTGGCTGAAACCGTCAAAGATACTAAGTCTGTGTGGTCAAAAGTTCGTGATGAACTAGCTGATGCCTTAATCCGACTTCCTGTTGGGGCAACCCCCCCGGAACTAGATGAAGCCGAGACAAGAGCGTATACCGTCATTGCTTCCCTAACCTGGAATTTGCCAGATGAACCGAACTATGCCATTCTCAAGCGCTATGCCAAAGAGTTGGGCATCGTTCTAAGAGGGATAAACGGCACAGAAAAAGTTGAGTTTTACGGCAGTCCAGAGGAAGAGATTCTGGTGGATATGGCCGCATCAGAACTGGCGGCGGTAGGTTTGTCTCCTCAGCAGTTGGCAGGGCAAATTCGCCTCAGTGATGCTAAGGTAACGGCGGGTCAGTTTCGTAGTGCGAATCAAAATATTGCCATTGAGGTGGAAAATGAACTGGAAACGTTAGAGCAAATTCGGCAAATTCCCATTCAATCAGATCAAGGTCAATTTACACGCTTAAGTGACATTGCCTCTGTTAGTCGGGGGGTACGCGACCCTCTCAATCATCAGGCGTTGGTTGGGGGTAAATCGGCGGTTGTGCTAGGCGTGATGATGCAGTCCGGGTTGCGGGTTGATCAGTGGGGGGCAGAGGTTCGTAAGCAACTCGATAGCTTTCGCGATCGCCTCCCGGTGGGTGTGAGCCTAGACCTGCTGTTTTATCAAAGTGGCTATGTCGAAAAGCGCATTGGTACGCTGATTGATAACCTGTTGTTTGGCGCTGCCCTGGTGATGAGCGTCACCTTTATGGGCATGGGCTGGCGATCCGCTCTCGTGGTGGGAATTGCGCTGCCATTGAGCGTATTTGCGGTTTTGGGATGGATGAGCGTTTTGAATGTGCCAATCCATCAAATGTCTGTAACGGGCTTAATCATTGCCCTGGGTCTGTTAATTGATAATGCAATTGTGGTCGTCGATGAAATTCAGGTGGAGTTGGAAAAAGGTAAGCCTCCCCTGGAAGCTGTTAGCCATACCGTGAAGTATTTGCAAGTTCCGCTTCTGGCTTCGACCGTGACAACAGTAATCACCTTTTTGCCTATTTATCTCCTGCCCGGATCGGCTGGAGAATTTGTTGGCTCGATCGCACTCAGTGTCATCTTATCCCTGATTTCATCCCTAGTGATCTCCCTGACAGTGATTGCAGCTTTGGCTGGACGCTTGCTGGGAAGTAGGGGGCATGACTACGACGACCAACAAAACAGTAATAAGGGTCGGTTCGGTAGCAGGTTTTTCCAGTTCTTGATCAAACCTGGAGCGTGGTGGAATAATGGCTTGAATTCACCGCGTTTAAGTCGTCTGTATCGTTGGTCAATTCAACGCACAACGGCTCGACCGCTATTGATGGCAACATTAACGCTGATTGTGCCGTTGCTGGGCTTTCTTGTAGCAGGGAGCCTACCGGAGCAGTTTTTTCCACTCCTTGATCGTGATCAGTTTCAGATTGAGGTGGAATTTGCTCCACAAACGGCGATCGCCCAGACCCAAAAACAGGTTCTACGAGCAAGGGAGGTCATCTTAACCCATAACAATGTCAAAGATGTACATTGGTTTGTGGGCGAAAGCGCTCCCATGTTTTACTACAACCTGATCAGCAACCGTGAAAATCAATCTCATTATGCTCAGGCGATGGTGCAGCTTAAATCCAAGGATGGGGTTGAAGCTTTGGTACGTGAGTTACAAGGTGATCTGAGTACCGTCTTCCCTGATGCACGGGTGATTGTGCAGAAACTTCAGCAAGGGCCACCGTTTGCCGCACCAGTAGAAATGCGGATTTACGGCCCAAGCTTGACAGAATTACGCCGTCTGGGAACCCAGGTGCGGCAGATTTTGACCACCATCCCAGATGTGATTGCGGTGCGGGATGACTTGACCGAAGGCTTACCGAAGTTAGGGCTGAAGGTCGATGAAGAGCAGGTGCAGCAGGCAGGGTTGAATAACACAGCGATCGCCGAACAATTGGCAGCCTACTCTGAAGGTATTATCGGTGGCAGCATTGTCGAGTCCACGGAAAATTTACCGGTGCGAGTACGGTTGACAAATCTCGATCGCGCCAGCTTGGAGTCTCTGTCCTCGCTTGATTTACGCCCAGAGCAATCACCAGATCCAGACTTTCACCCTATCTCAGCCCTGGGACAATTCAAGTTATTACCTGAATCTGCCAACGTAGCGCGTCGGCATGAGCAAAGAGTAAATACCGTGCAAGCATTTATCACCTCTGGGGTGCTGCCAAGCAAGGTTCTCGCAGCATTGCAACAACGACTCGCCCAGGCAAACTTTCAATTGCCACCAGGCTATTTTTATGAGTTTGGCGGCGAACAGGCAGAACGCAACAGTACCGTTGGCAGCTTGCTGTTCTTTGTGCCGTTGTTAGTCCTGACAATGATTACCACGCTGGTACTATCACTGGGTTCGTTTGGGCAAACAGCCATTGTCGCAGTCGTGGCGATAGGCTCAATTGGCATGGCTTTGTTTTCCCTCAAGGTGTTTGGCTCGGTGCTGGGTTTTATGGCAATTGTCGGTTCGATGGGTCTGGTCGGGATTGCTATTAATGGCTCGATTATGGTACTTTCTGCGCTTGATGAAGATCCTCAAGCTAAGTTGGGCAACCGCCGATCTGTGGAAAATGTGGTTGTCAAAGCAACTCGTCACGTTTTAACCACGACTATTACGACAATGGTGGGTTTTATTCCCCTGTTAAGTGATGGCGATCCGTTCTGGCAACCTCTGGCGATCGCAATTGCAGGCGGTATCGGCGGTTCTCCATTTCTAGCGCTTTACTTCACCCCCGCTGCTTATTTACTGTTGAAACGACGCAAATCAATTCCCAAAGGCAACCTCATTGAGTTCAAAGAGCCAGGGCGAACGCATCTTATTTCCTAACAAAAACTAAGAGAGATTTCAAAATGACATAGATAATGGTAAAAATTCATAAAATGATAAATAAAATTAATGAAGTATTCTCAAAAGGAACAAATTTAGAACGAGCAGATTTGCAAAAAGCTGATTTAATGAGAGCAAATCTCGATGGTACAAACTTGAGACGAGCAGATTTAACCGGCGCAAATATCTACGGTGCAACCTTTCACAAAGCTGACCTCACAGGTGCGATAATGCCAGATGGAGAAGTTTACACAACAGATGTTGATTTGGACTTCATGAAACCAGATGCACCATTACCAAAAGAAATAAGAGATATTTCCATGACTCGTCAAGTTATCCGTACCGATAAAGCACCTGCACCAGTTGGACCATATAACCAAGCTATTTTAGCTTCTGGACAAATGTTATTTGTATCTGGACAAATAGCAATTGATTACCATTTGCTAATGTTGCTGAATAACTGAGAACATCTCCTGCATCTACATCAGAGAAAGTATTTTCTGGGATGATGAAATTGAAAGTTGTGTCTTCGGTTGCAGTTTGATTGGGAATTTCATTTTCTACAGTTGGTGCATTATTATCATTATTCACATCCTCAACAGTAATTGTGAAAACATCATTGACTGTTGCACCCTGACTATCCGTAGCTATTACTTGAACATTGAAATTACCAACATTTTCATTAGCAGGAGTACCGCTAAAGGTACGAGTTGCAGCATCAAAACTCAACCAACTTGGTAATGGATTACCATTTGCTAAGGTTGCTGAATAACTGAGAACATCTCCTGCATCTACATCTGCGAAAGTATTTTCTGGGATGATGAAATTGAAAGTTGTGTCTTCGGTTGCGGTTTGGTTGGGAATTTCATTTTCTACAGTTGGTGCATTATTATCATTATTCACATCCTCAACAGTAATTGTGAAAACATCAAATTTGGGCATTAGATAGCTATCTCTGCTTCAGCTACAAAAGCTTCTAAAATAGGTGATTCCTCTTCTAAAACTTCCTGTCCAAATTCTTCTATATGACATCGAATAGCAGATTTTACATCAGCTAAAGCTGCTTCATAAGTATCACCTTCTCCCACAATAACACCTTTAATGCCCAAGGGGTAAGCAATATAACCATCAGAGTGTTTTTCGACAATAATTTTTATTTGTTTCATATTCTTAAATTTTCATAGTATTTAAAATCTACTAAATTTAGTTTAACTAAAATCCAAGGAATTAGAAAAAATATAAATAGCACTTGTTGGATAAACCCAAAACGTAGATATAACAAAGTAAAGGTTTAGCACTGCTAAACCCCTACAAATTCTATCTACTTACTCGCTTGTTCTGTCAACTTAGTCAACACATCATTAGAACGTTCCACAAAGGATTTCATTCCATCAGCATCAAAGCCTTTTTGAGACATCAACGCTAAATCATAAACGTGCTGACAAATCATTTTTGTTAACTGTTCCGAGGATGATTCACCTTCACCTTGAATAATGCTACCTTGATTGATAGTTAAAAGGTTTTCAATCAAAGGATGGGCAGTATTTACTAACAAAACATGATCTTCAGGAAAATCAGCATTTTGTTGCTGCATCATCGCGTTCATATCCCGTAGACGACGGAGAATTTCTGGTAACAATACCATTGCTGGTGGCGTTGCTTTGCTATCCTCAGATTTTAATGATTCTGTACGGATATTAACTTTGGGTTTGTTGAGTGATTTTTCAAATAATTCTTTGATAATTTCACTCTTGGTTTTATTGGTAGTTGGGTCAACAATTTCACTGGATTTATCATCTAACAATGTGTTATCCAGATCAGAATCTACTCGTGTAAATTTAACATCCTGATATTCTCTTTCCAGGAAGTTAATAAAGTGAGTATCAATGAAAGAGTCCATAAATAGGACTTCTAAACCTTGGTTTTTATGTAATGCAATGTATGTTGCTTGGCTGGCTTCATCGGTACAATAAAAAACTTTATTTTCGTGGCGTTCTTTGTTGCGTTCTAAATATTCTTTGATGGTGGTGTAAGGTAAACTATTACCACTATTTGAGTTTACATCTTGCCAGACATCACTATCGGAAGATTGAACTTCTACGGCTGGTGTTTCTGTTTTTTCTGCTGCTAATTCGGCGGTACTCCGGAAGATGAGAATATCTTCAACTTGTTTTTTAAATTTCTCGTCGTTGAGAACACCAAATTTAACGAATGTTCCTAAATCTTTCCAGGCATTAATATATTGTTCTTTATCGTTGCGGTAGAGTTCTTTGAGTCTATCACCGACTTTTTTAGCGATGTAATCACCGATTCTTTTAACAGTGCGATCGCCTTGTAAATAACTACGGGAAACGTTCAAAGGAATATCAGTACTGTCAATTACACCCCGCATTGGCATTAAAAATTGGGGAATAATTTCTTCACAGTTATCACTCACAAAAACCTGATTGCAGAATAACTTAATTTGTCCTTTGGTGACATCTACATCAGGTCGCATTTTCGGGAAATACAAAATCCCATTCACAATAAAGGGATAATCTGTATTTAGATGCACCCATAACAAAGGTTCTTCTTGGAAAGGATAGAGATAGCGGTAAAATTCTAAATAATCTTCTTGAGTTAAATTACTAGCAGATTCACGCCAAGGTGCTTTTTGTCTGTTTAAAACTTCCCCATCTAATTTGATGGGAACTGGCATAAAATCACAGAAGGTTTTAACTAAATTCTTAATTCGTGCTGGTTCTAAAAACTCTTCCTCCTCTGCCATTAAAGTTAGAGTAATGGTAGTACCGCGAGTGGTGCGAGAAGATTCATCTAAGGTGAATGCTGGTGAACCATCACAAATCCAGTGAACTGCGGTTGCACCTTCTTGATAGGAAAGAGTATCAATTTCTACTTGTTTTGCCACCATGAAGGAGGAGTAGAAACCTAAACCAAAGTGGCCGATAATTGGCTGGTCTGCTTTTCCTTCATATTTGTGAATAAATTCTTCTGCACTGGAAAAAGCAACTTGGTTAATATATTTTTTGACTTCCTCTGCTGTCATCCCAATGCCATTATCGGAGATGGAGAGGGTTTTTTTATCTTTATCAATGGCAATGGTAATTTCTGGTTCACCCGTGTCTCCACTGTACTCACCAGCACGAGATACCATTGTCAGTTTTTGGATCGCGTCTACAGCGTTTGATACCAGTTCCCGTAAGAAAATTTGATGATCTGAATAAAGAGATTTTTTGATAATTGGGAAAATATTCTCAGTATGTATACTGATAGTGCCTTGTTCTAACATGGTAATCTATCTGTTTTACTTGCTTGCGGATAATTCTGACAATCAATTTTCTGTGATCTAGATGGTTTTAGGGGTAAGGAATACCTCTTAATTATGATTCGGATTACACTACCTGATTTCTCTACGACTCTGGGTAAGAAACGCCTAAAAGTCCTCATCATCAATAAAAAACTCCGCTTCCTCATCAAGCACAGACTGGGACTCACCCAAACTTAAAATCAGCCGCAAAACCGCCACACCAACTAAACCCACCGCTACCCAAAAAGCTAACATCAAACCAAAAGGAACTTGTATAGATTGAAAAAATAGAAATCGTAAAGATATAGGTGTAGCATTCTGTACAGAAATTAAAGCGATCGCCAATACCCAAACAGCTATAATTACCGCTATTAATAAATTCACAAAATTTTTCATAATTTTATATATAAAAATTTAGGATTCAGGATTCAGGAGTCAGGAGTCAGGATTCATCAACTATTTACGTCACCTGTCACCTGTCACCTGTCACCTATCACCTATCCTAACTTAGCAATTTCAGCTTCCATTGTGGCTGCAATTTGATTAACTTTCTCTGGTGAATTAGTTTCCATGTACACCCTTACCAAGGGTTCTGTACCAGAAGGACGCAGCAACACCCAGCTACCTTCTTCTAAATACAGTTTAATCCCATCCTTTCTGCCTACTTCTTTGACCTTAATTCCTGCTACTTCGGCCGGAGGATTTTTGCTATAGGAATCAATGACAGCGTTTTTGTGGGCATCAGTCAGGTGTAAATCTAAGCGATGGTTATACAAAGGCCCGTCAGCTTCTACGATCGCCTCCTGTACCAACTGACTCAAAGGCTTACCTTCATAGGCGATCGCCTCAGCCACCAGCATATCCGCCAAAACCCCATCTTTTTCAGGAATATGGCCAATGATACTCAAGCCCCCAGACTCCTCACCACCAATCAAAACAGCGGTTTCCCGCATTTTCTCACCAATGTATTTAAACCCAACCGCAGTTTCATAAATTTGCAAGCCATATTTAGCCGCAAAATTATCTAATAAATGGGTAGTCGCCACAGTTCTGACTATCGCGCCAGTTTTACCCTTGTTTTTGATTAAATGTCTTGCTAAAACTAACAGTACCGTATTGGGAGTGAGAACATTACCCTGTTCATCCACAATCCCAAAGCGATCGCTATCTCCATCAGTAGCTAAACCCAAATCAGCCTTATCAGCTTTCACAGCTGCCACTAAATCAACCAACTGTTCACCCTTGGGTTCTGGCATCCCACCACCAAACAGCACATCCCGCCAAGTGTGGAAACTTTCTAATTGAGTTCCGCAGTGTTGCAGCACCTCATCTAAATAGCCACGAGATGTAGAATAGAGAGCATCGTACTTAACTTTTAAATTCGCACTCTTAATTTTTTCCACATCCAGCAAGGTGTAGATAAAATGCAAATAATCAGGTTTCGGATCAAAAGTAGAAATCGTACCCGATGGGTTACTTCCCGGTAACTCATCCGATGCCGTTTCTATATTGGCCACAATAGTATCAGTAATTTCAGGAGTGGCAGGCCCAGCATAGTCTGGTATATATTTAATCCCACAATAAGGTGCAGGATTATGACTAGCAGTAAACATCAAAGCCCCTGCGGAATTCAGGTGACGTGCATTGTAGGCAATTACAGGAGTCGGGCAATCCCGATCTGTAATTTTCACATTCCACCCTAAATCAGCTAAAACAGCCGCAGATGTCCGCGCAAATTCATCAGCTAAAAACCTTGTATCGTAGGCGATTAAAACTGGTCTGTCCTTACTATAGGCAGTTTCCAGATAACTGGCGATCGCCCTAGTTACTTTCCGCACATTGGGAAAAGTAAAATCATCGGCAATAAGGCCTCGCCAGCCATCAGTACCAAACTTTATTTTACTGGAATTGTTAGGGTTACTCATTTTGCTACTCTCTCCCGTACATAATCATTACTGTGAGGAAGCATCCCGCAAAGCCCGTGGAATATCCACTGTGTTGCAAGTATCCCCAAGGTAATTTCTCTCACTCTAACTGAGCAATGTCAATCCCTGCTAGACCCTTTGTAAGTTACCACCTTTGGTCCCTAGTTGCCCCCAAAAAAGGGCAAGAACAATGGCACTGTCAAATGAGAAGGGGTTTTATTAAAGCCAAACAACGTGAACCAGAGGTGAAAGCTTTATTAGCAAAAGCCACTCCACCCCAACGGATTGGCATTCTTGCCCAAAAAGGTGTATATGAATTTCATCGTCATCTCCATTGGTTAACTCAGTCTGATGGGGTGGAAAAAGTAGCGCAACTCCTAAAACTCAGCAACTTTACTTTTCAAGTTAAGCAACGAGTTCTGAAAATTTTACAAAAATATCAAAAATCCCCTTTACTTTTAAATAAATGTATTCTGCAACTAACTCCAGGGGATGAAGGTTTTCCCAAACCAATTGTCATTGACAAGGGTAACTATCGTTTCCGGTTATATGCAGCGATGGACTGTGTGTTTATTGACTCGGATAATACTTTACATATATTAGATTTTAAAACTGGTAAGTCAGCTTTTGATAAACGACAAGCTTTAGTTTATTTATTAGCTGCACGTTATCTTTATCCCGGCAAAAATGCTGTAGCATCGTTTTATAATTTAGAAGTTGGCCAAAAATCTGAGTTAATTACTATTAATAGTCACGAATTAACATCCTTGGAATTTGAGTTGGCTAATGTAGCAAATAAACACCAACTTGATTTACAAAAATATGCAGATCAAGATAGTAATTTTAGTCAAATATTTCCACCCAACCCAGGCAATCACTGCCGATTTTGTCCCTTCAATTCAATCTGTGAATTTTCGGCTTTGAAGCCTACAAAATCTTACTCAGCACCAATAATTCGTAATTCTTAGGCACTGGGAAAAATGCTGCTTGTTGATTGTTGCTAACAGAATTTTCTAAAAAATGACAAATCAATATCACCAAAGTGAATACTCATGGCAATATTTAATTGTTCTAAAGTTGCTACTAACCAATCTATCGCGTCAGTAGTTGCATTTTCATAATGATTGAATAAAATTGCTAATCTTTTCTCTAGATATGGTTTAACTTTATGACAAATTAAAACCAGTTTTAGCAATAAACCAATAGTTGGTAATGAACCTTGATTACTAATTAAGTCTAAGAAAGTTGAGTGTTGTGGTGATGCTTGACTGTTGACAACCAAGAAGTTTAATAGCTGACTACAAGTTCTGACTACTAAAAATTCACTAGTATTGAGATCATCAGCATCTGGTAATGTATTCTGTAAATAAGAATATAACCGTTGGTTAAATTGGCGTTTGCCATATTTGCTATCAACAGAAGGTATGAGATATTCATATAAATCATCTTTAAAATCATGAAATTTAGTAGTTGCGCTACTATTATATTTCAAGAATTGTTGCGCTCTTTCTTGGTATGTATGATTACCTTCAGTATTACCAATGAATTGTTTGAGGGTACTGTACAGATCACCATCTGTAAGTAGGGTAGGATTATTAACTGGGCGTAAAATCCGATTAGCTTCTGATGGGGAAACTTTTTTTAAAATCTGTACTCTACGCACTTTATAGGTGACATATTGAGACAGATCAATTTCAAATTTTTTCTGTACCTGTGCCTGGAAATTCCTCACAGTTTCTTGTTGTTCAAAAGTGGAATCTTCACTAATTAAACAATGTTCATATAGATAGGGATAACGACTAATTAAATTTACTAAAGGTTGCTTTTCTTTGCGATTATTCAGTTGAGGTTTTTGGCTTACCAGCTGCATAAACCGCCGCAATACCACATACTGTTCACTGTTAATGAAAATCTTTAACAGTTCACGCAAACGCCTGATTTCTCGAAAACGAAAACTCCCTACTCCTAAAGTGTTTGAAGGTAAATCAAATAGATTAATTAAATTAACAATATTATGATGCAAATAGGGCTGAATATACCAGCGATTGATGAGAATATGACAACAACGATTGAGAAAAAATTTAAAATCTTCAGTCGCAGTTTTAGATGCTGTAATTTTGTCTAAGATAGGAATAATTTCTGGTTCAGGATAATTCGACCGTTCAATAAATAATGAACGAAAACGTTCAATCATTTGGTCTGGGGATTCCATTTGTACCAAATGAAGTAGATGTTGATAAATTAACTGTTCTTCTAGATAACAGTCATGGTAGTTGTGTAGGTATTCTCGTCTGACACCATTCACTTTTGCTAAGGGTGTTTGTTCCACAGTTTTTTCGGATTCAGTACTTGTCCAATTTTTCACCTGTTGTTACCGTTTACAAACTGGTTCATAAGTCATTTTTCATACATAAATATGAGTATGTCAACCGGATTAATACGGCTTATAGCAATATGAAGTTCATTATACCCTCCATATTTATATGGAAAGCCTGTATTCTAGTATTTTACAGAATTACTCGGAAAACTACTGACTTTTTTCTTAAATTGCACATAAATTTTTCCTGCTAAACGTTAAATCTTGAGTAAAGTTAATCTAATCATGTGTGAACAATGGGGGCATTTAGAGCTAAATAGACCATATTTCATTTCTATCTGATACCCCACTGCTAACTACCAGTTGCCAATTCTTAATTCCCAACCTAGATGGGTGGGATTTCTTTAAGAATTGTAAACCGAATGTGATTAATAGCCAAATCGCCAATGGCTATATCTTCTTTGGTTAACCTTTTACCATTGCTAGTTAAGGTTTCAAAGGAGACTCCTTTGCCTATTTCAATATGATACCAGCACAAGCCCATAAAAAAACGTGTAGGGTATGGGCCATAATCACCAATATCATCAGGGTTTGATTCCATTGGTAGCCAACCGAAATTAGGTATATAAAATTCTAGCCAAACATGATTAAAGTCAGGTTGTAGGGGAACTCCCTGATGTTCTGCATAGGGAGGACATTTATATCTACCTACTGTTCGGCAAGGAATACCATTTAAACGACATAAAGCCAGTAATACACCCACATATTCGCCGCAAGAACCAACACCTCGTTCTAAAACGATATCGGGAGTGTCTATGTGAGGTTTAATGCCGTAAGATAATTCATCATAAACATAGTTGCGAATGTTGTACATTTTTCGCAACGTATTGGTTTCTGAACCGATGGCTTCATGTGCTGCATCACGGACAATAGTAGTATCCATAGCCAAATCATCATCGTCCACCAAATAGCGAGCTTCTAATTCTGGTGTGAGGTCTGGTAAGTCTTCCACATCTTTAGGGGTGATGCGATACTTAATACCTCGTACTTCCACAAGAGCTTTCCAACCGAAAATATGGCGTTCACCGGGAACAAGAGAATCAAATCTAAATACTGCTATGCGTTGTCCTTCAATAATTTCTTCTGTGAAGGGTAAACCAATAGATTCAACTTGTTTAACCTTTTGGCGCTCTGTTTCCGAGGGTAGAGCAATACGCCATTCCAAATTCGGTAAATAAACTTCATCGAGGGGGGAAATTTCCTCGACATAGGACATTTCTATCAAGTAACCATTAGATAGAGCGTAGCGTTTATCTGGGTTGTATTCATAATGCAAGGGATGAATAAAAGTCAGATCCCGGTAAGTCAACTCGTGATTAGGATCAGCATTGGGATTATCACGAATATAAGGTTCTTCAGTGGAGTAAGCAATATAAAGTAGATCCTTCCCTGTTTGATCTTGACTATGGATAGCAATACCAGTGGGAGATGCAAAAGGTGTAAGGACACTAAAACGAAGTTCTCCAGTTGCTCGATCCATGGAGTAAACTGTTTGTTCTGTGCGATCGCAAACCCATAAAGTTTCCTTACTCACCGCCAAATTTTCTATACCTACACCCGGAGCATAAAATCGTGTAATTTCTTTGCGTGTATCCTTGTCAAAAATTAGAATATAACCTAACCTCTGACAGCTAACATAAATGGTAGATTCCCAAACCGCAATTCCGTCGGCAGTGTAAGGTAAAGTAACAAAATGTTCTAAACCTAGAGAGTCTAACTGACACAAATAAATACTATTACCTCGGCTGACCCAAAGTGTATTTTCCCAGACTGCCAAACCAGTAACATCGCTAAATTCCTTGACCTGGTGCGGATTGAGAATTTTACTGTTATCAGAAACCGGATCAATCTCCAATAGATGACCTTTAACGGTGTCAATAGCGATCAGCCGATCTTGGATAAAAGCAATACCATAAATAGTAGAAGCAGTCAGCGGTCGGATTGTTTTTTGCCCAAACATCTGGCTAACAGTCAAACTAGGGAGTGTCAAACTCATATTATTAGTCATTAGTCATTAGTCATTAGTGATTATTCATTGGATATGGGGAATTGAATTGGGCATTGGGCATGGGGAATTGGTAAAAATCTTTTCTTCCTCTGCCTCCCCTGCTCCCCATCTCCCCACCTCCCCAGCCTCCGATCCTTAATACATAGCTGATGGAATTCCTGCCATCACTCAATTATGATCGAATTTTGTAACCCTTTCCTGTAACATACACGATGTCTGCTCATTCTTTACCTGAAAGTGCCGCAGTGTGGCATAGTTTAGAAATTGATAAAGCCTTAAACCTGCTAGATAGTAATGCAGACAGCGGCTTAACATCCCCAGAAGTTGAAGCACGTTTACAAAAGTACGGAACTAATGAATTAGAAGAAACTAATGGTCGCAAGCCTTGGGAGATTCTACTAGATCAGTTCACTAACATTATGTTATTGATGCTAATTGGTGTAGCTATCATCTCTGGGTTGTTAGATTTTTTATCATTACAACAAGGTACATTAAAAAGCGGTGAAGTGCCATTCAAAGATACTATTGCAATTTTGGCAATTGTGATTCTCAATGGCATCCTTGGCTATGTCCAAGAAAGCCGTGCAGAAAAGGCTTTAGCTGCTTTAAAAAAATTGTCCTCTCCCCTAGTCCGGATCATTCGTAATGGGAAATTGGCGGAGGTGGCAGGTAAAGACCTTGTCCCTGGGGATATTATGCTACTGGAAGCTGGTGTACAGGTGGCTGCTGATGGACGTTTGATCGAAGAGTCAAACTTGCAAGTGCGGGAGTCAGCACTGACTGGTGAGGCTGAGGCTGTAAATAAGCAAGCCATACTTACATTACCAGAAGATACGTCACTAGGCGATCGCCTAAATTCAGTTTTCCAAGGCACGGAAGTCGTCCAAGGACGTGCTAAGGTTCTGGTGACAAATACCGGAATGCAAACAGAAATAGGCAAAATCGCCACCATGTTGCAGTCGGTGGAAAGTGAACCTACGCCTCTACAACAGCGCATGACTCAGTTGGGTAATGTGTTGGTGTATGGTTCTTTAGTTCTAGTAGTATTTGTGATCGTGGCTGGTGTGATCCAAGCTAGGGGTTTTAGTAACTTACAAGAGTTAGTAGAAGTTTCCCTGAGTATGGCGGTAGCTGTAGTTCCAGAAGGTTTACCAGCTGTAATTACTGTGACTTTGGCTCTGGGAACTCAGCGCATGGTGCGCCATCATGCTTTAATTAGAAAACTCCCAGCGGTAGAAACTCTCGGTTCTGTAACTACTATCTGTTCTGATAAAACCGGAACGCTGACTCAAAATAAAATGGTGGTGCAGTCAGTCTACACTAATCAACAAAATTTCCGTGTCACTGGTGATGGTTATGCCCCTAAAGGTGATTTTCAGTTGGATGGAGAAAATATAGATTTAGAAACATCTCCAGAAATATCCGCTTTGTTGGTTGCTTGTGCTGTTTGTAATGACTCGGTGCTGCAAAAAGAAGCTGGTGAATGGGTAATTTTAGGCGACCCCACGGAAGGCGCTTTGATGACTTTAGCAGGTAAGGCTGGGATTGAAAAAGATCAATGGCATAGTAAATTACCCCGTGTGTCTGAGTTTCCCTTCTCTTCGGAACGCAAACGCATGAGTGTGATTTCCCAAGTTGAGGAAGTGGCTACTAGTGATCCGGGTATGAGTGGTGTTGATCCGGTTATTGCTGGATTTTTGACATCTGAACCATATCTAATGTTTACCAAGGGTTCTCCAGAATTAACTTTAGAGCGTTGTACTCAAATTTATCTGGGCGATCGCTCATTTCCTTTGGATGAAGAACGACGCACTCAAATTTTGGCAGCTAATGAACAAATGGCTTCCCAAGGTTTACGGGTGTTAGGTTTTGCCTATAAACCCCTGACAGAAGTACCTCCTGAAGCTTCAGAAGATACTTCAGAACAAGATTTAATCTGGTTGGGTTTGGTGGGAATGTTAGATGCTCCCCGTCCAGAAGTCAGAACAGCGGTAGCAGAATGTCGCCAAGCTGGTATTCGTCCGGTGATGATTACCGGTGATCATCAATTAACTGCTAAGGCGATCGCTGTAGACTTAGGTATAGCTGATGCTGATGCCAGAGTTCTCACTGGTCAAGAATTGCAAAGAATGAGTGACCAAGAAATAGAAGCACAGGTTGATTTAGTCAGTATTTACGCCAGAGTCTCCCCAGAACACAAACTGCGAATTGTTCAGGCTCTACAACGTCGCGGTAGATTTGTAGCTATGACCGGAGATGGTGTTAATGATGCACCTGCTCTGAAACAGGCAGATATTGGTATCGCTATGGGTATTACTGGTACAGATGTCAGTAAGGAAGCCAGTGATATGGTGCTGTTAGACGATAACTTTGCTACTATTGTCGCCGCGACTAAGGAAGGTAGAGTTGTTTATACTAACATCCGTCGTTTTATTAAATACATTTTGGGTAGTAATATCGGCGAAGTTATCACTATCGCTTCTGCACCATTAATTGGTTTAGGCGCTGTTCCTCTCTCTCCCCTACAAATACTCTGGATGAATTTGGTAACGGATGGTTTACCAGCTTTAGCTTTAGCTGTTGAACCCCCAGAACCAGATGTGATGCAGCGCCCTCCTTTTAGTCCTCGTGAAAGTATTTTTGCCAGAGGTTTAGGTGCTTACATGGTGCGGATTGGGATTGTGTTTGCCATTATTACTATTACTTTAATGTGGTGGGCTTTTAATCATACTCATGCCCAGGGTTATGAAGGTGATCCCGATGCTTGGAAAACAATGGTGTTTACTACTCTGTGTATTGCCCAAATGGGTCATGCGATCGCCATTCGTTCTAATAATCAACTCACTATCGAAATGAATCCTTTTTCTAATCTCTTTGTATTAGGTTCTGTGGTTGTTACCACAATACTGCAATTAATGTTAGTATATGTTCCACCTTTAAGAGCTTTTTTTGGTACTCATGCACTCAGTCTCTCTGAATTAGGAATTTGTATTGGTTTTAGTTCTTTAATGTTTGTCTGGGTTGAGTGTGAAAAGTTATTCTTCCGTTTTATGGGCAAAAAGACTGTTTAATTGGTGATTGGTGATTGGTGATTGGTGATTAAAAAATAAATATTACCTATTACCACCTCTACCTAAATAATAACTATTAACTAACTTTATTAGTTATTACCTATCACTTATTAATTAGAATTACAGTCAGCCCTAAAACCCTTTAGAATCAAGTCCATGTGATTTAGATTTGTACCTTATTTACTTCCTAATATGCTGTATGTACCTAAGAACTCTACATCTTCGTAATTTTCGCAACTACCAAGAACAAAAAATTGATTTTCATGCTGCTAAAACAATTTTAGTTGGTAATAATGCTCAGGGGAAATCAAACTTATTAGAAGCTGTAGAGTTGTTAGCTACATTGCGATCGCATCGGATGGCAAAAGATCGAGAATTAATCAAAGATGGAGAAGATATTGCCCAAATTAATGCCTCTTTAGAAAGAGTTGCCGGCACAAGTGATTTAACATTAACTCTTAGACGAAATAGCCGCCGTAGTGTAGCTGTTAACAGTGAAAAAGTCCGCCGACAAATGGATTTTCTTGGCATTTTTAACGCCGTAGAGTTTTCGAGTTTAGATTTAGAATTAGTTCGGGGTAGTCCTGAAGTTCGTCGTAGTTGGTTGGATACACTCTTGATTCAACTTGAACCAGTTTATGCTCACATATTACATCAATATAATCAAATATTACGCCAACGCAATGCTTTTCTAAAACGCAGTCAACAATCTACTTTTAAAGATATAGAGTCAGAACTTGCTATCTGGGATGCACAATTAGTTACCGCAGGAACAAGAGTGATTAGAAGACGGGAAAGAGCAATTCAAAGATTAGCACCCATAGCTGCTGCTTGGCACGCTACTATTAGTAATAGTCAAGAAGTTTTGCACATTAATTACGATCCTAATGTTCCCATAGGTAAAGATCAAGCAGAAGAAGTACAACAGGCTTTTTTCGATAAAATTAAACAGCGTTCTGCTATTGAATTACATCGGGGTATTACTTTAGTAGGACCACACCGAGATGAAGTAAAATTAGATATTAATGAAACACCAGCCCGCCAATATGGTTCTCAAGGACAACAAAGAACCTTAGTCCTGGCTTTAAAATTAGCAGAATTACAATTAATTGAAGAAGTCATCAATGAACCCCCTTTACTTTTATTAGATGATGTTTTAGCAGAATTAGATCCATCTCGTCAGAATCAACTGCTTGATGCTGTCCAAAACCGTTTTCAGACCTTAATTACTACTACTCATTTGGGTGCTTTTGAATCTCAATGGTTAAATTCCTCACAGGTTCTCTTTGTAAAAGCAGGAGAAATATTACAGTAATTTGTAATTAAATTAAATTAAATAAATAATTATTTACTTTTTCCTTTTTCCTAGTTTGCTAAACTATAAGCAATCACAATCAATAAAACTAAGGCTAAAAAACGAGTCTCATTCACTTTACTGTCCTCTAATCCTCTAAATTATAGCCACCAGTTTTACAATCCTTGAAGAACTGTTTCTGTTAGTTGATTTATCCTTGGCTTGATATTTTTCCAATTCCAATTTATTGCTTGGATTCAATCATCTTATTGATGCAATGAATGGATTTAAACCCTTTTATGCTTCTGGGTAAAAAGGTTTATTTACTATTTGCTTCATCCGGAAAGTGATAAAACAGGGATATTATTGACTAATAGTAATGGGTAATTAGTAATTTTTCTTCCTATTACCCATTACCGAATCTTATTTAATCTTCAACAATTCCACATCAAAAATCAAAGTTGAGTAAGGTGGAATCACACCACCAGCACCGCGCGCACCATAACCCAACTCAGAAGGAATAATCAACTTGCGGCGATCTCCCACTTTCATCGTACTTAGTCCTTCATCCCAACCTTTGATTACCTGTCCAACCCCAATCTTAAAACTAAAAGGTTGACCCCGATCGCGTGAACTATCAAACTTAGTCCCATCATCCAAAGTACCAGTGTAGTGAACTACAACCGTTTGTCCCCGTTCAGGAGTCACTTCACCAGCACCTTTTTCTAGTTCAATATACTTCAAACCAGAGTCAGTAGTTATAATGTTTTCTTCAGACATATTATCGCTCGCTATCACAGTATCTTTTTTTTCAATTACAGCAGTGGTAACTGGTTGAGTCTCAGATAACTTAGCAGCAACAGCAGCATCTTGTTTACCACCCATTTGTGCTAACACTAAAACCAAAACACACACCAGCATGAAACCCACGCTGAGAAAAATTCCCTTCAAAATTAGCCCTCCTTATATACACAGGTAGTTTGGTAATCAGATTACCAACAGGACAAGAATTAGTTTAAATCACAATAGGTATACTAACGCCAAAGCTTATTTTCCAAGTCCCGCACCTGACGTTCCAAGCGATCAATCCTACCCCGCAACTCATCTACCTCAGACTGACGCGCAACCCCCAAATCCTGCATCATATTCCGCATCTGTCGTTGCATTTGTACTTCCCAGTTACCCTGCTCCGACCTCAATTGCTCCACAATATCATCCATAACCACCTTAGCTTGTTCAGGATTGAGCTTCCCATCCTTCACTAATTCATCACTAACCTCCTTGAGTTTGTCTGCTACCAGAGAGGTTGTACCAATACCCAGCATCATTATTTGTTCCAACCAATTGTTGTTGTCCATATTTATTTCCTGTTATTTTCTATAAACAGTCAAGCTTGGCTTATAAATCTACCGCACCAAAATTAAGTCATAAGCTTAGTAATTCTAGCCTACAGATATATTTTGACAAATTTGGCAGCAACAGCAACCTCACCACCTCAACTAACTACAGTAGAGATACACTACATATATTCGTTTCCCATTCAATACACACAAACTGTCTCACCCACATTCCAGGTTGCATAAAATTAGGATAGAGATATCAGAGACAAGATGTCTCATTTCTGATATTTTCCTTGTACTTGAATTAAACAGCAGACAACACAAATCAACAAAACCCTTATCCAGAAGCAGTTACAGGTTATTTTCCCAAAGAATCCCAAAAAAGATAGAAAAAGTAGTTGACACAGAAAGAGAGAGTTGCTATATTTATTTAGGTGAGGCAAACGAAGCCCACAACTGAACCGAGACAAAATAATACTTTGAAAGAAAAAAGACGACCATTCCTCGTCAAAGAAATTTCAACAAAGAAATCCTTGTAAGGAAGAAAAGAGGATTTCGGAGTAGAGAAAAATAATAGTAAGAGCTAAACAAACAAACCAAAACGGAGAGTTTGATCCTGGCTCAGGATGAACGCTGGCGGTATGCTTAACACATGCAAGTCGAACGGTCTCTTCGGAGATAGTGGCGGACGGGTGAGTAACGCGTGAGAATTTGGCTTTAGGTCGGGGACAACAGTTGGAAACGACTGCTAATACCGGATATGCCGGAAGGTGAAAGATTTATTGCCTGAAGATAAGCTCGCGTCTGATTAGCTAGTTGGTAGTGTAAGGGACTACCAAGGCGACGATCAGTAGCTGGTCTGAGAGGATGATCAGCCACACTGGGACTGAGACACGGCCCAGACTCCTACGGGAGGCAGCAGTGGGGAATTTTCCGCAATGGGCGAAAGCCTGACGGAGCAATACCGCGTGAGGGAGGAAGGCTCTTGGGTCGTAAACCTCTTTTCTCAAGGAAGAAAAAAATGACGGTACTTGAGGAATAAGCATCGGCTAACTCCGTGCCAGCAGCCGCGGTAATACGGAGGATGCAAGCGTTATCCGGAATGATTGGGCGTAAAGGGTCCGCAGGTGGAACTGAAAGTCTGCTGTTAAAGAATTTGGCTCAACCAGATAAAAGCAGTGGAAACTACAGAACTAGAGTACGTTCGGGGCAGAAGGAATTCCTAGTGTAGCGGTGAAATGCGTAGATATTAGGAAGAACACCGGTGGCGAAAGCGTTCTGCTAGGCCGTAACTGACACTGAGGGACGAAAGCTAGGGGAGCGAATGGGATTAGATACCCCAGTAGTCCTAGCCGTAAACGATGGATACTAGGCGTGGCTTGTATCGACCCGAGCCGTGCCGTAGCTAACGCGTTAAGTATCCCGCCTGGGGAGTACGCACGCAAGTGTGAAACTCAAAGGAATTGACGGGGGCCCGCACAAGCGGTGGAGTATGTGGTTTAATTCGATGCAACGCGAAGAACCTTACCAAGGCTTGACATCCTGCGAATCTCGGTGAAAGCTGAGAGTGCCTTCGGGAGCGCAGAGACAGGTGGTGCATGGCTGTCGTCAGCTCGTGTCGTGAGATGTTGGGTTAAGTCCCGCAACGAGCGCAACCCTCGTTTTTAGTTGCCAGCATTAAGTTGGGCACTCTAGAGAGACTGCCGGTGACAAACCGGAGGAAGGTGAGGATGACGTCAAGTCAGCATGCCCCTTACGCCTTGGGCTACACACGTACTACAATGCTACGGACAAAGGGCAGCTACACAGCGATGTGATGCAAATCTCATAAACCGTAGCTCAGTTCAGATCGAAGGCTGCAACTCGCCTTCGTGAAGGAGGAATCGCTAGTAATTGCAGGTCAGCATACTGCAGTGAATTCGTTCCCGGGCCTTGTACACACCGCCCGTCACACCATGGAAGTTGGTCACGCCCGAAGTCATTACCCCAACCGCAAGGAGGGGGATGCCGAAGGTAGGACTGGTGACTGGGGTGAAGTCGTAACAAGGTAGCCGTACCGGAAGGTGTGGCTGGATCACCTCCTTTTTAGGGAGACCTAATCCATTTAGAAATCGAAAGCAATCAGCAATTAGAGACTAAATTGGTCTACTCTAGGTCGGTCGAGATTGGTAAGTTCTCTTTCAAAGTATTATTATTGCTCTGGTCAAAATCAGCAACTAGTGAAAAGCTAGACTGCTGGTGAAAGCCAGTCAGAACCTTGAAAACTGCATAGTAACGCGAAGCAGGCAGTCGAAAGACTGTCAGATGGAAGAAACCAATGGATTGTGGTCAAGCTAATAAGGGCTAATGGTGGATACCTAGGCACACAGAGGCGAAGAAGGACGTGGTTACCTACGAAAAGTTCCGGGGAGTTGGAAGCAAACTGAGAGCCGGAAGTGTCCGAATGGGGCAACCCTATATACTGCCTGTTGAATATATAGACAGGAAAGAGCCAACCCAGCGAATTGAAACATCTTAGTAGCTGGAGGAAGAGAAATCAAAAGAGATTCCCTGAGTAGTGGTGAGCGAAAGGGGAAGAGCCTAAACCAACAGGTTTACTTGTTGGGGTAGTGGGACAGCGATATCGAATCTAGAGACTAGACGAAGCAGCTAAATACTGCACCAGAGGGGGTGAAAGTCCTGTAGTCGAAAGTTGAAGGATAGTAGCTGAATCCCGAGTAGCACGGAGCACGAGAAATTCCGTGTGAATCAGCGAGGACCATCTCGTAAGGCTAAATACTACTGTGTGACCGATAGTGAACAAGTACCGCGAGGGAAAGGTGAAAAGAACCCCGGAAGGGGAGTGAAATAGAACATGAAACCGTTAGCCTACAAGCAGTGGGAGTCCGATTTAACGGATGACCGCGTGCCTGTTGAAGAATGAGCCGGCGACTTATAGGTACTGGTAGGTTAAAGCGAGAATGCTGGAGCCAAAGGGAAACCGAGTCTGAAGAGGGCGATAATCAGTATTTATAGACCCGAACCCTGGTGATCTAACCATGGCCAGGATGAAGCTTGGGTAACACCAAGTGGAGGTCCGAACCGACCGATGTTGAAAAATCGGCGGATGAGTTGTGGTTAGGGGTGAAATGCCAATCGAACCAGGAGCTAGCTGGTTCTCCCCGAAATGTGTTGAGGCGCAGCGGTAATGATTAAAACTGGGGGGTAAAGCACTGTTTCGGTGCGGGCTGGGAGACCGGTACCAAATCGAGACAAACTCAGAATACCCAGTGAACACATTGCCAGTGAGACGGTGGGGGATAAGCTTCATCGTCAAGAGGGAAACAGCCCAGACCACCAGCTAAGGTCCCCAAATCATCACTAAGTGATAAAGGAGGTGGGATTGCACAGACAACTAGGAGGTTTGCCTAGAAGCAGCCACCCTTGAAAGAGTGCGTAATAGCTCACTAGTCAAGCGATCCTGCGCCGAAAATGAACGGGGCTAAGTGATGTACCGAAGCTGTGGGATTAACTAAACATTAATCGGTAGGGGAGCGTTCCGTAGTAGGGAGAAGCAGTAGCGGCGAGCAGCTGTGGACGAAACGGAAGTGAGAATGTCGGCTTGAGTAGCGCAAACATTGGTGAGAATCCAATGCCCCGAAACCCTAAGGGTTCCAGAGCCAGGTTCGTCCACTCTGGGTTAGTCGGGACCTAAGGCGAGGTCGAAAGGCGTAGTCGATGGACACAGGGTCAACAATCCCTGACTAAGATATGGGAGCATTGCTAGGGACGCATGAAAGATAGCCATACCCTGATTGGTTTGGGAGGGGTTTACGAACTCCGTTTGGTGAAGGATAGTGTCAAGAAAAGCTAGTAATGTGATGAAGATATCTTACCCGTACCCGAAACCGACACAGGTAGGGAGGTTGAGAATACCAAGGGGCGCGAGATAACTCTCTCTAAGGAACTCGGCAAAATGGCCCCGTAACTTCGGAAGAAGGGGTGCCCACGAGAGTGGGTCGCAGTGAAGAGATCCAGGCGACTGTTTACCAAAAACACAGGTCTCCGCAAACTCGAAAGAGGACGTATGGGGGCTGACGCCTGCCCAGTGCCGGAAGGTTAAGGAAGTTGGTCAGTGGCAACATGAAGCTAGCGACTGAAGCCCCGGTGAACGGCGGCCGTAACTATAACGGTCCTAAGGTAGCGAAATTCCTTGTCGGGTAAGTTCCGACCCGCACGAAAGGCGTAACGATCTGGATGGTGTCTCAGAGAGAGACTCGGCGAAATAGGAATGTCTGTGAAGATACGGACTGCCTGCACCTGGACAGAAAGACCCTATGAAGCTTTACTGTAGCCTGGAATTGTGTTCGGGCTTGGCTTGCGCAGGATAGGTGGGAAGCGATGAACTTCTCCTTGTGGGGAGAAGGGAGCTAACGGTGAGATACCACTCTGGCGAAGCTAGAATTCTAACTCATCTCCGTCAGCCGGAGAGAGGACAGTTTCAGGTGGGCAGTTTGACTGGGGCGGTCGCCTCCTAAAAGGTAACGGAGGCGCGCAAAGGTTCTCTCAGCACGCTTGGAAACCGTGCGGCGAGTGTAAAGGCAATAAGAGAGCTTGACTGTAAGACCGACAAGTCGAACAGGTACGAAAGTAGGCCTTAGTGATCCGACGGTTCAGCATGGAATGGCCGTCGCTCAACGGATAAAAGTTACTCTAGGGATAACAGGCTGATCTCCCCCAAGAGTTCACATCGACGGGGAGGTTTGGCACCTCGATGTCGGCTCATCGCAGCCTGGGGCGGAAGTACGTCCCAAGGGTTGGGCTGTTCGCCCATTAAAGCGGTACGTGAGCTGGGTTCAGAACGTCGTGAGACAGTTCGGTCCATATCCGGTGCAGGCGTAAGAACATTGAGAGGAGTCCTCCTTAGTACGAGAGGACCGGGAGGAACGAACCGCTGGTGTACCAGTTATTGTACCAACAGTAGACGCTGGGTAGCCACGTTCGGAGCGGATAACCGCTGAAAGCATCTAAGTGGGAAGCCCACCTCAAGATGAGTGTTCTCACTACTTTAAGTAGGTAAGGTCACGGGCAGAACACCCGTTCATAGGCTTTAAGTGGAAGTACAGTAATGTATGTAGCTGAGGAGTCCTAACAGACCGAGGGCTTGACCTCTCATCTCATTGGTCAATCATATTTCGCGTTACTTGCAGTCTTCAGGGTTGCTGTTTGATTTGTTATTTTTAATTCTTTAATCACGAATTACGAATTACAAATTAGCAATTAAAAGTTTTCCTGGTGTCTATTGCGCGGTGGAACCACTCTGACCCCTTCCCGAACTCAGAGGTGAAACGCTGTTGCGGCCACGATAGTCTGGGGGTTGCCCCACGCCAAAATAGCTCGATGCCAGGGCAATAATTCACACAAAAGCCTCCTCTCTATTAATAGAGGGGCTTTTGTTTTTTGGTTTTTTAAAAATTTCATAATTCAAGCTTCGAATGGCCTAAAATCCTTCCCAAATAGGTAGTCCAACCCCATTTATTGAGCGGATACATCTAAACATTTATTTTTTCTAACTCTAGGCTTTATTACATTAGGGTCAACTCCAAAATATTTAGCTGCTTCTGACATATCCAAAGTTAGCAAATTTATATTATCTAAAATTTTAACTCTTTTAGATTGCTCAATTTCCACATTTAAAACCTTTATAATTTCCGCTGCTACAGCTTGCGCTAAAAATGGAGGAACGGAATTACCAATTTGTCTAAAACCATGCCATTTTGTGGGATGAAATCTAAACCAGTCAGGGTAAGAATGTAGACGTGCTGCTTCTCGCACGGTAATACATCTAGGAACGAAAGGATGTATAGGACGAGGAGAAGTAAAAGCACCTTTATTACTAGCTGTTCCTGCTCTAAGGGTATTACATAAACCATGAGGATCTAGTTTATAAAAACGGCTAATTGGTTCGTTTTTTCCATGAGGTGTTGATGCAAATCTTTCAATAGATTCAGGACTATGTTTTGTTCGTAAACTAGATGTGAGAATGCGATGATCAAATTTACGTGAATAGGAATAGTTATTTTTCGCAATGCGCGGACTACGCATTTTTATTGCGTATTGACTGGGTTTACCAAAATCAGCTAAAACCCAATCTTGTTGATATAATTCTGGGTAATTTTCAATTGTTGGCAAATCTTGTAATGCTTCTAAAACTGTAGGTGTTGGTGGTAGTTTTAAGGATTTTTTAAATTTAGTATTTAATTTAGCTTGATGGGTAATTTTATCTGGATAGCTTGGTAATTCTAAATCTTGACGACAACCTAATAAAAACAATCTTTCCCGATTTTGAGGAACTCCATAATTAGCTGCATTTAAAACTTGATAATTATGATTAACTTTATAACTATTATTTTCAAATTTATCAATGATTTCTCCAATAAAATCTTTGTGTTTACCTACGGTCATTCCTTTAACATTTTCCATGACAAAAAATTTAGGTTGTAAGTCTATTACTAACCTAATAAAATGAAAAACTAAAGAATTTCTAGGATCGTCAAAAGAACGTTTACCAATTAATGAAAATCCTTGACAGGGTGGACCACCAAAAACTACATCAATTTCTTGATTATTAATTGCGCTACTATTTCTAATTTCTGAACCTGTGATATCTTCTACACTTCTACATAAGACTTTCCAAAAGGGAAAATTAAATTGATGAATTGCACAATGAATAGGATCTAATTCCACAGCAACAAGGACATCAAAACCAGCTTGTTCAAAACCAAGAGTCATTCCTCCTGCACCTGCAAATAAATCAACTGCTATAGGTCGTTTTTTCATCATTTTGTCTCTGTACTTTCCCTTTTCCCAAAATTCTTATAAATAGGGAATAGGGTGATTTATTTTCCCATATACTCTATCACCTGTTACCTAATTTTCATTTCTAAAATTTCTTTTGCAGTGCGATCGCATACTCCCAATTCTCCCAAACATTGGCGCATTTCTTGATAATCTAATAAGGTTTTTTCTCGCTTTTCAGGATTTAATAATATTTCCATTGCTGCTTGAGTAATATTCTCTGCTGTTGCTTCTTCTTGTAAAAATTCTGGAACAATTTCCCGCATGATAACTAAATTTACCGGGGAAGCAAAGGGAATTGAACCTTTAAGAATTTTTCTTCCTATCCAAGCAGTAAAAGCATGAAGACGATAAACTACAACTTGGGGAACATTTAATAAAGCTAATTCTAAATTTGCAGTTCCTGATTTAGTAATTGCAAAATCAACTGATGCAAAAATTTCTTGTTGTTGACCTGATAGTATTGTTGCTTTTAATCCGTAATCTTGAATAGATTTTTGAATCTTATTTCTAAATTTTTCCAAAGATAGAGGAATTAAAAACCTGACGTTTGGTAACTTTGATTGAATATTTTTAGCAGCTTGGAAAATTGCAGGTAATAAATATTTTAATTCTTGTCCACGGGAAGCTGGTAAAAGAGCGATCGCAATTTCCTCTTCTTTAATTCCTAACACCTTCCGTGCAGTTTCTCGACTTGGTGCTTTAGCCATTTTATCAACTAAAGGATGACCAACCCAATTAACATTAGCTCCTTTTTGTTGATAATAACGAGCTTCTTCTGGGAAAATTGCTAATAACTTATCTGTAAAACTAACAATTTTTTTAGTTCTTTCTAAACTCATTGACCACACCCATTCTTGGGGAGCAATGTAATACACCACAGGAACATCAGGAAAATATTTTTCCATGTAACCACCAATGGCAATATTAGGGGTCATGTAGTCAATTAAGACAATGATATCTGGTGGGTTATTTTTGAGATAGGCGATCGCCCGTCTTTGTAATTGAATAGTGGGTATAAAATACGGCAAAGCTTCAATAATACCCATTGAACCAATACCGCTAGTGTCACCTATAATTTTTGCACCAGCGGCGGACATTTGCTCACCACCCAAGGCTACAATATCTAATTCTAAACCCATAGCCCCAGCTTGCTTCTGAAGCGCCTGAATTAACAGCGCCCCTTGCAAATCGCCAGAAACTTCCCCAGTGCTGATAAATATTCGCATTTGCTCAGTTGTCACTTTTCAGTTGTCAGTTTTCAGTTATAAGTCAGCACAATTTTGGGAAGGCAGTCCGTTAAGCAGCTTGCTAAGATAGGAACTGCCGTAGTTTCCCAATCAGCGACAAAAAAACCGCCAGGTTAATCATCACTTGAGCTAATTCTCCCCTTACCAGGAATTAAACCCCGTCTTCCTGGCATTCGTGAAAGTAGCAAGAAACGACGCAAATGTTCCAACTGTGCCGTATCTCCCAAAAGTTCCAACTCTGCCAGAGCATCTTTAAACAGTAAATCAGACCGGTAGAGAATGCGAAAAGCTTTTTTCAGTAGTTGGAACTCACTAGATGGCATTCCTGAGCGTTTTAGACCCACTAAATTAAGCGATCGCACCCGTGAAGGATTTCCCTCAACTAACGTATAAGGAGGCACATCACGGTCAATACGAGTCATCCCGCCTACCATCGCCATACCACCGATGTGTACAAACTGATGAACACCTAAAACTCCGCTTAACCTAGCGCGAGACTCAATATACACATGACCTGCCAAAGCGACGGAGTTGGCAATAACCACGGAATCCTCAATTATACAGTTATGACCAACATGAACATAAGCCATCAGTAGATTACCATTACCAATCACCGTGGCCTCACCTCTACCGGTAGCACGGTTAATAGTTACATACTCACGAATGGCGTTATTATCACCAATTTTTACCCAGGTAGGTTCTCCCACATACTTGAGATCCTGGGGTTCCATACCAATCACAGCCCCAGGAAAAATATGATTTCCTTTACCAATGTCACAAGGGCCTTCTATCACTGCATGAGCGCCAATTACAGTTTCTGCTCCTACTTTGACATTCGCTCCAATCACAGCATAAGCACCGACTTGCACCGTTGAGTGGAGTTCCGCATCAGGATGTATTACAGCAGTTGGATGAATAAGTGTCTTCAAGGGTGACTCTCCAAAACCGAGTTCAGTAAAAAAACGTGTCGGGCAAAATAAGTGATGTGTGAGGATGACGAAAGTCTAAAAATTAAGTAAATAAGCTAGATAGACTTGTAGTTTTTAGTTGTTACTGTTATCCTTGCTTATGATTGGCTGATGGGCATTTCACGGCTATGCCAACATCAGCAAAGCACAATTTTAACTCACTAAAGAAAACATTAGTTCCCCTTCAGCAGCCAATTTTCCGTCAACTTCGGCTCGACCCTGCATTTTACCAAAACGACGCTGCTTAATTGATAACAGTTCCACTGTGAGAATCAATTGATCACCAGGAACTACTTGACGACGGAAACGAACTTTATCAATACCAACAAATACAAATAATCCTTTTGGTATATCTGGCATTTGGGTCATGACAACCCCACCCACTTGTGCCATTGCTTCCACAATCAGGACACCAGGCATCAGTGAACGTCCGGGAAAATGACCTTGAAAATGCGGCTCATTGAAAGTGACGTTTTTCACGCCTACAGCCAATTTGCCAGGAACATAGTCAATAATTTTATCTACTAACAAAAAGGGATAACGATGAGGTAATAGTTGCTGAATCTCTTCTACTGAGAAGGTAGTTTTGATTTCCGTTGTACTGTTATCCTGATTTTCTTCTTCAGATGTAACCACGTTAGTAGAATTAACTTGGGTAAGAGTTGACATGGGTAATTTGTAATTCGTAATTTGTAACCACTAATACCTCTAGGAATTAGTAACTTGGGTGAAAACTAGCGGACAAAACCAGATTCTAAAGTAATTGTAAAATTTTTTGTGCCAGTTGAATATGTAGATTGTGACTAGCTTTATAAGCTAAAAAGTGAGCAACAGGAAATTTACCCAGTAAGCTGATATCTCCTACTAAGTCCAATATCTTATGACGTACTGGTTCATTTGCAAATCTTAATGGTCCATTTACCCAACCATCTTTACCACAAACTAGGGCATTATCCAAGCTGCCACCCTTGATTAACCCTGACTTTTGCAGATATTCAATTTGATGTAATAACCCAAATGTCCTAGCCGGTGCAATTTCTGTCACAAAGGTATTTTCGGTTGTTGCCAAAGGATTGGATAATGAAAAACTGTACCACTGATTACCAATTGCAGGTAAATCAAAATCAATTCCATAGCTAAACCGAGTTTCTGAAGATGGTAAGGCACAGACAAAAGCATCATCTTGACGTACCCAGATAGGTTCTTTAACTACTGGGATTTGTTCCTCACTGACTGATTGTGATGCCAATCCTACGGACATAATACTTTCAGTCCATATCTGCGCTGAACCATCTAAAAGCGGTACTTCTAGACCATCAATTTCAATTCTGGCATTATCCACACCCATCGCAGATAAAGCCGCTAATAAGTGTTCTACCGTACGGACATAAACCTCATCTGTACCCAACTGAGTTGAAAGTAGAGTTTGATTAACGGTAGCAATTTCAGCAGGAATTATGGGCGAATTAGGCAAATCCACTCGCACAAAATAGCGATTTCTCCCTGATTCTGCTGGTAATATTCTCACACTGGTACTCACGCCACTATGCAATCCCACACCTGTTTGGGTAATTTCCCCAGCTAATGTATGTTGGTGCATTGCCTAAAAACCAGTATTTTTTTGTCGTTTTTTTTTCTCATGTTCCCTGTATTATCGCAAACACCCTGATATAAAAATCATTAGTTAAGAAGGCAAGAGGTAAAATCCCAGAGTTCAGGAATTTTCCTCTGTCACCTGACTCCTATTAGAACCTTTCCCCAATCCCAAAGTTAATACGGGTATCACCGTCATCACTTAAACCGTAGTCTATGCGAATTGGTCCTAGTGGAGACTGTACACGCACACCTAAACCGTAACCGTAACCGCTACCATTTTTATTTAAAATTTCTGCGGTTCTGGTACTTGTTCCTAAGTCACTACCATAGTCAAAGAATAACGCGCCACTAACTACGGAGAAAACAGGAAAGCGATATTCTACAGATGCTTGTACATAACTACGTCCTGTAGCCAATCTACCTTCTTCATAACCACGGACTGAATTACTACCACCAAGGGTAAAAGCTTCATAGGGTGGTAAGTCACCCAGAATAGTACCACCTTGGAGATTAAACGCCAAAGTTTGTGGCCCTTTACTCAAACTTAAAAAGTTGACGGGGAAATATTGACTGTAGTTACCTCTCACCCTGGTGAGCAGAATATTACCTTCTCCAATGGGTACAGATTGATCAACTCCAACGCGGAGAAAAGAACCGCTGGTAGGTTGTAAGGGATTATTACGGCGATCGCGTCTTGCTCCTAGTTGTAATAAAAGTAAATCGTCTTCCCCACTTTCTGATTGTGTCAAAGGTACGGTAGGACTGATAATACTACCATTATCATCAAAAATCGCACCCACTGGTCTCACATCACCATCTGCATCTCGGCTAGAAACCCTTTGATATTGTAAACCTGCGGAAGCTACCCATTCTGACCTTTCATAAGGGTTAGCAGAAAGAGGACGGGTGAAAGATACACCACCGCCTAAACGAGTAATTCTGGGGCGGTCTTGTTTATCTGTATCTGTAATATTACCTGGATCAAAGGTTTCAATATTATTCTCTTTTCCTTCATAAATCAAGGAAATTGAACGTCTGCGGAAGATATTCGCTGTGTAGGAAGTTCTGTAAGGATCACCACCAATCCAAGGGTCTGTAAATCGCAGGTCAAATAATAGTTCTCTTTCCCCTAACTGGACTTCTGCTCCCAGTTTCTGATTCCTACCACCCAGGTTTTGTTGTTGATAACTGACTGTACCAAATAATCCACTGGCAGAACTAATACCCGCACCAGCACCTATTGATCCACTACTACGTTCTGCTACATTGACTACTACATTTACTTGATTGGGATCTCTTCCTGTATCAAAGGAGAAATTCACATCTTCAAATAATCCTAGACCAAACACTCTTTGCAGATCTTTTTGGGCTGTGTTGCGGTTAAATACTTGACCGGGTTTGAGTTCTAGTTCCCGCGTGATAATATATTCTTTGGTTCTGCCTTTGATGGCATTTCCTTGATCGTCTACTTCCTCTCCATCTTTGTTACGAAAACGGACTTTGACATTTTCTACCACTCCTTCTGCTACCTGGAGGGTGACAACTCCATTTTCCGCAACTCTGGGTGCTGCAATGACGTTAGCTAGGACATAGCCTTGATCTTGATAAGCTTTTGTTAACTGTTTGATACCTTCTTGGAGGTCTCGCAGATTGAGAATTTTGCCGTACTGTTCACTGAAAATACTATTGACAGTGTTAACTGGTAGTACGGAATTAATGTCTGTCCCAGGATTTGCTTCTACTTCAACTTTACTCAGGACAGGATTAGGATTAACGATAAAACTTACTCTTACACCCAATGGTGTATCTTCTGGTACTGCTCGCACATTGGAGAAAAAGCCTGTAGCAAAGATGGCGTTAATGTCTTCTTGCAGTTGGGAACGGGTGGTTGTTTGTCCTGGTTGAGTACGAATTGCTCGGTAAACTTGGTTTTCCAGTTCCGGTGAAATTGCTCCAGTTGGTGATGTTACCGCTACTTCTGACACTAGTACACGAGGTTCAGTATTTTCTGTCTCAGATGGGAATAGAGGTTGTCCCGTTGAAGGTTGGGGGTTTTCTTGGCTTGTTTCCAGTTCAGGTTCTAGAGCTTGTGCTGTTTGGATTGGTGTCGTTTCTGTTGTTACTGTTGTTGATATGATTACTGCTGATTTTGGTTTTGCTTCTGAATGACCAGAGGATGCTGATCTGAGAGTTTCTGCTGTTTGAGATGGATTTGTCTCTGTTGAAATAATTACTTCTGGTGTGGAAATTTGTATTCCAGAGGCTGATAGGCTTTGTTCAGTTTCAATAACTACTGGTTGTTGGTTAATAGCAGTTTCTTGATGAGCTAGAACATCATCTTGACTTGTTTCCTGTGATAGGGACGATTTGGTTGCTACCGTCGAATTATTGGTTATTTGCTGGCTATGATCCAGAGTTTGTGCATTGACTCCGAATGAAGTTTCTAATGGGGTGGCGATCGCCACAACTGCCAAAAATACAGGTGATAAATGTTTTTTATTCATATTTACCGTTCACTACCACACACAATTACAAATTTAGTCATTAATCATTAGTTATATAAGACAAAGGACTATATTTACTGTCAGAATTCAGGAGTCAGAATGTTTGATAAATTTGTCAATTATCAAATAGATGTTTTGAGCTAAAGCATGAAAAAGCTGACTGCTAATAGCTAAATACTGACTTCAAACCTGATTAAGTTCAGCTTTCTAGTACCTCCAAGACTCTTTGTAAAACTGCTTGATAAGCATTTTCTACATTTCCTAAGTCCCGACGAAAGCGATCTTTGTCCATTACTCGCTGGTTAGGATCACTTTCTGCCATATCCCACAAACGACAGGTATCAGGGCTGATTTCATCCGCTAGTAATAACTGTTGTTGTGAGTCCACACCAAACTCCAGTTTAAAGTCTACTAGGGTAATACCGCACTTTTTCCAGAAGTCCTGTAAAAAATTGTTGATCTGTAAAGCCAGATTGATAATACTTTCGACTTGTTCCTCTGTTGCTAGTTTTAGTAATCGTAAGCGATCGCGTGTTAATAAGGGATCTCCTAAATTATCATCTTTGTAATAAAACTCTACCAAAGGATTTTCTAAAATTGTACCCAGTTGTAATCCTGTTTGCTGACAAAGACTACCAGCTGCAATATTTCTCACGACTACTTCTAATGGCACAATTTTAACTGCTCTCACTAGCATTTGATTAGGTGCTGGAGAATTAAGAAAATGATTCTTAATCCCATGAATAGCTAACTGTTGAAATAACTTACTGGAGATAGTACAGTTTATACTCCCTTTTCCCTGGATTGTACCTCGCTTTTGGGCATTGAAAGCAGTCGCATCATCTTTGAAATCAGCTAATAAAATTTCTGGATCATCGGTTGTGTAAATAATTTTGGCTTTACCTTCATAGAGCTTTTGATTAGCAGTCATAGTGGTAGATACATTTATCAGAGCAATGGTTTCCAGCTTAACTATTTTATCAGCCATTTCCTCTATTCCCCATATCTTATGCTTCTACTTGGGATCGGAAACTGGTAAACTTGGCTACATAACCTATACGATTTGGTTTCAGGTTTTGAATGAAATTAGATATTTTTCCATCTTGATTCACTGATATGGTATTTTGTAAAGGTACTGAAATTATCAGCCAGTTGTTGTCTTTATGAAACACAATATTCTTAATAGTTTAATAGTAAATTATGATTTCTCACTCAATTGAAATTCGTCCGGTGATACCTGATGATATACCAATTCTTTTTGAGCTAATCATTGCTCTAGCTGAACATGAAAAACTTTCACACAAAGTTACTGGCACATACGAACAACTTCATAAAAGTTTATTTAGTTCTCATCCCGATGCTCAGGCAATTATTGCTTGTATAAATGGTGTCCCGACTGGATTTGCTCTTTACTGCTTTAATTTTTCTGTTTATTTGATGAAACCAGGTTTATATTTAGAAGCTCTCTTTGTCAAACCTGAATATCGTCGTCAGGGTGTGGCCAGTAAAATGTTTTGCTATTTGGCAAAGATGGCAAATGATCAAGGTTGTGGACGATTGGAGTTGAGTGTTCTCAATGGTAACGAAAGTGCGATCGCATTTTACAAAAAACAAGGGGCAACCTTTCTCCACGACTGGCGAACTTGTCGCCTAGCTGGTGAAGCCTTAGCTGCATTTTCTGCAAATTAAATAGGGTTTTTACAAACTTTTCAGCATTTTCAATTTTCGACTTAATCAAATCTACTTAACTACAACAATCAATATGACTTCTCTAGCTCACGAATTTTATTTTTCTGAAGAAATTTTAACTTCAGAACAAAAGCATTTTCAATTTCAGAATGTTTTTCTAGGACACAGTAGCTTCGTCAACAAATCCCAAAATTATTTTGTGTTACCACATACCAATGACACAAAATTTCTGATCCATGATGGACAAAACATTGAGGTTTTACCCAACATTTGTAAACATCGTTATGCAACCATGCTCAAAGGCAAGGGAAGTTGTCATAAAATTGTTTGTCCAATACATTCATGGTCATATGATCTCAATGGAAATATTGTCAATCCAACTGGGATAGAATGTGAATCTAGCACACATTCTCTAGAAAAAGAATCCATTGATATTTATGATGGTTTTATTTTTCCAGAAAATTCATCTGCATTAAAAAACGCTCTCAAAGCAGCCAAAAAGTTTACAGATATTGATTTTGAAAAGCTCAATTTCTTTGCCCACGAACGCTTCTTTGTCAAGGTAAATTGGAAAAGTTACATGGATACATTTCTAGATAACTACCATCTAGAAGCATATCATCCTAATTTCAGAACCTTTCTCGATTCTAGATATATTGAATCAATTTTTAAAGATGATTTTAGCGTTCAAGCCATCCATCTGAGAGAAAAACCTCAAATCAAAACCCCCGCTCTACAAGCATATTTAGATTGTTACAACAAGTATATTGGTAAATTTCCAGAAGACTACGGTGCTGTCTGGCTTTGTATTTATCCTAATATCATCATCGAAATTTCCCAGTGTTTTGCTCTAGTTGCCATTGTTGTACCAGAAAGCATTGACTCCTGCTCAATTTACGAATATCGCCTTGTAGAAGAGCAATTTACTCAACATCAAGACTTTCTGAAAGCCTTTGAAAAGTATATGTACGAAATAGAATATGAAGACCACGATTTGATGACCAAAATCCATCAAGGAAGGAAAGTCCTATACCAACAAGGTAACAAACATTATGGTCCCTATCACCCTACTAAAGAAGCAGGTCAAGAACAGTTTCATGATTATATTCGTAGGATAATTTCTGGAAGTTCCAATAACTTTCACCCTGTGAAAACAAAAGTTTTATCTTACTGAATAACCCTAGTTTCTTTGTCAAATTGAGCAGTACACAATCTACATCTATACAAAATGTTTGAAAATAGGATTAACGATCTGTCATTTTGCCACAGATATTTCCAAGTTACTTCGGGACAAGTTTGTAACATATTTCTACTGATTGCTTCTTCGATGGGTATACCTTCTTGAGTGAGAACCCCTTCAAAAAGTCCACCAACACCACGATATGTGGGTAGGCCAGAGTCCGCAGATAACCCTGCTCCAGCGATGAAAAGAATCGTCTCGGCCTTGAGAATGCAGTCAGTGACAGCACTCAGAATATTATCCATCGGTATATTATGCATCCTCTACAAAAAATAACCTTATAATTTGAGAACATTTCTGGAGATGAATTAAATAAGTAGGTACACAAAATTAATTACACAAATAACACAAATAACAAATATAATCATAATAATATATCCTGTTACCAGGTCGAAAGAGAAGGTTCGTATCACCAGATGTAGCCTTATAAATTTTTGTCAAGAAAAAACATTTTCCCATATACCTTTACTAGAAACCTGCTGAATAATGACTTATAACTTTATTATCTTGCCAAATTTGAAATTGACTAATCGCTTCAAAACTGTATCATTAATCACGTTTTAATCTTTTGCTGTCTTCTGAATTAATAAAATCAAAATAAACGTAGCTAGTGATTTTGCTGTACAAAATAACATCAGCAGGAGAATTAAATATATGGAGAGAAAAATGGTTAATAAAGACGATTTTCTCTATCCTCGTGGCCGTTACTATGGTCACGTACAACCCGAAAACTTGGTTTTTAATGCAAATTTACAAGAATTTGCCCAACGGATAAGCTATATTTGTAACCTGGAAACAGGTGGTAAACTTCCACCAGAGGAAGCTTATGAACAAATCAAGGCTTTGTGGAAGCAATTAAAGCGCTCAAAAAAAGAACTCAGGATAGGTGAAGAACCCTTTCAAGATGATTCTCAATCTGACGATTAGACCTATGATTGATAATTGAGAAGTTTTGTAACTGCGTTGTTGTCTTCTATTCACTCACTACTTTGTTACCATTGTCCAAGTACCATCCCAAGATGTTGGTGGTGGCATTTTTTGGTAATTATAGGCACGTTCTAAGTGTATATCTGTAGCTTGATCCTGGGGACGAATACGTTTAGCAGTTTTAAAATAAGCGACCGCCTGGGTGAAATTTTGTGATTTATACGCAGCGCGTCCAGCATCATAATTGTATAAAAACTCTTGGGTTTGATCATCTAGGGGAGTTGAGCGATCGCCAATTAACTCATAGATATCTACAGCTTGGTGTTTACCCTTCACACGAATCTTGTCTAGTTGGCGCACCCACACGCAATCACGACATAAATTATAAGTAAATTCGCTAATAACAATATCACAGCCGTATTCTTTGGTTACACCTTCCAAGCGAGAACTTAAATTCACACCATCACCAATAACTGTATAATCCATCCGTTTCCGAGAACCGATATTCCCCGAAACCACTTCCCCCGAACTAATCCCAATGCCAAAATGAATCTGTGGTTGAGATTGAACAATTCGTCTGTGATTAAATTCTTGCAACCGCCGACGCATATCTAAAGCTGATTGTACTGCTCGCCAAGCGTGATTTTCTGGTAGTGGTAAGGGCGCACCAAACACGGCCATTAACGCATCACCAATAAACTTATCTAAAGTTCCTTCGTACTGAAAAACCGATTCCACCATCGTTTCAAAGTATTGATTCAATAGTGATACCACCTCAGCCGCACCCAAATTTTCCGTCAGAGTTGTATAACCGCGAATATCAGAAAATAAAATTGTGACTTCTTTTCTTTCACCCACCATCAAACTATCATCACCCAAAGCCATGACCTGCTCGGCAACATGGGGTGTCAGATAACGGTACATAGTGCTTTTAAGGCGTTTTTCTCGGCTAATATCTTCCAGAACCACCAAACCACCCCTAACTCCCCCTTCTGGGTTAGTGAGAGGATTAATAGTTAAATTGATACTCCTTTCTAATTCTTTCACTACATCCGCACTCAGTAATTCAGATTGTGGAGTTAGCGGTTGATTCCAAGGAATAAAAACATGAGGATTTTGGCGATCGCTCATGGCCAAAATTAACTTTTGATGTCTGGGATTCCCTAGTTTAGTAGCATCTTTTTTAACTTCATATAATCCCACTGATAGGTCTTGTTCTGGGACATAATGTCTAGAAGCATATTTTAAACTATCTTCCAAACGCATTTGTAAATTTTCAATTGGTACAACTTCCCAAACTTTACGCCCTACTAGATTTTCTTTCCACAGAACTTTGTTAACAGTTCTATTAGCTGCGCGCAAAGGACAACCCAGTAACTCTAAAGCTGCATCATTAATAGTAACTATCTGACCTTGCATATCTGTAGAAATCACCGCATCAGACAAACTTTGCAGAATATCTTTTTGATACTGTCTTTCTAACAATACATTTTCAAATAAACGGGCATTTTCCAAAGCTATTCCCGCCTGGATATTAAAAGCCCTCATAAACTCTTCATCTGAAGAAGTAAAACTACCTTGATCTTTATTAATTAATTGAGTAACACCAATTAACTCATTGGCAGAATTAAAAACAGGTAAACATAAAATATTGCGAGTGACATAGCCAGTTTTATTATCTGTAGTCGGATCAAAACGGGGATCTTGGTAAGCATCGGGTATATTTAAGGCTTTACCTGTAGAAGCGACATAACCAGCAATACCGCGATTAGAAGGAATCTGAATTTCTATGAGTTTTTTCTCATTAACTGTTGCTACCTTTGTCCACAATTCCCCCATTTCCTTGCGATACAAAAACAGTGTGCTGCGGTCTGCTTGCATCAAAATCCGGGCTTGTTCCATGACTATCTGCAAAGTTGCTTCTAAATCTAAACTTTGCCCTAAAGTCTGGGTAGCACGTAACAAAGCCGTTGCACCACGTTGATTTCTAGCCGCTACATAAAAAGACTGACAACTTTCTAAAATAATGCCAATGGAGGCGGCAAAATCCAAAAATGACTTTTCGTCATCTTCAGAAAAAGGAATACTACCGGCTTTATTTGCCAGTTGTACAACCGCTACAGTTTGCTTTTTACTACTGACCACAGGCATACACAAAAGATTGCGGATTTTATAACCCATTTGCTTTTCCAACTCTCGACTAAAAAGAGGATGGTTTGCAGTTTCCGCAATATTCAAATATTTGCCTGTGGTAGCCACATGACCGGGAATACCTACATTTAAAGGGGTACGAATTTCTAAGAATTTTTGATTTTTATCTTGGGGAACTTTTGACCACAACTGAGCTTTATCGTAGTCAACCAAAAAAATTGCTGTATGTTCAGCTTGGAGAATTTGACCAATTTTTAAAGTGATGGCTTCTAAGACCTTTTCCAACATCCCTTCTAGAGCTTCATTATTAATCAAATCAATAGCTCTGAGAAACTGCTGAAACTCTGCCGTGATAAAGTCCAGTAGACAAACAAATTCGTTAACAGAAAGGTCTTTAACCCGACTAAGTAGGGACTGGGTGCGATTAACTTGAGTTAGTTCAGTTAATGTAGCCAAGACGCTGCCGGCATTAGGTAGTGTCATAAATTTACAATAGTCAGTTTTCAGTTGTCAGTGCAAGAAGGCAAAAGATAAATATCAATGTTCTTCTCCTACTTCTTGTTACCTATTCAGCTGTGACCTATCACTCTTTGATAGTAGTCTTGTAATTGTTGTGTAGCAGCAGACCATCCCCATTTCTCTGCTTCTGCACGGGCATTTTTACGGATAATTGCTATTTCTTGTCTCTGTTTTAACAACTTTATGGTAACATCAATCGCCTCTTGAATGTCTGCTTTCGGGTCAAAAAGATAACCATTAACTCCATCTGTGACAATATCGGGAATACCACCAGAACGGGCTGCCACTACTGGACATCCTGCGGCCATGGCTTCTAGGAGGACTAAACCTAATGTTTCTGTACGGGAAGGAAAAATAAAGGTATCAGCACTGGCAAAAGCAGAACCTAATTCTTTACCCATTAGATAACCAACGAAATGGGTATTTGTACCAGCAAAGTGCTTTTCTAGATTCTGACGATTGGGACCATCTCCAACCAAGGCTAAACGTGCATCGGGAATAGCTTCTAAAATTGGTTTAATCCGTTCAATTTCCTTTTCAGCCGAAAGACGACCTACATAAAGTAATAAGGGGCTTTCTGGATGTCCTTGGGATAAGTGCGATCGCATTTCTGCACTGGCTAAATCAGGATGAAATAATTCTGTATCTACTCCCCTCTGCCACAAATCCAATCTTTCAATTCCGTGGGCGGCCAATTCCTCTACCATGACTGTGGAGGTACACAAATTCAACTCAGCTTGGTTGTGAGCCCCTTTGAGTAGTTCCCAAAGTAAACCTTCTAACATCCCTAGACCGTAATGTTCCAGATATTGAGGTAAATGGGTATGGTAGGAAGCCACCAAGGGAATTTTCAGAACTTTACTATAAAAAATACCTGATAATCCTAATACTGCCGGATTAACAACATGAATAACATCTGGTTTAAACTGTTCTAAAGCGTGACCAATAGCAGGGCGGGGTAGTGCTAATTTTAACTCTGGATACAAAGGTAGAGGAAATCCTGTGATTCCGTAAACTTTCGCTCCTTTGTGTTCTGTAATGCCGCCTTCTGGGGCAACGACCAAGACTTGATTTCCGTCTCGTTGCAGATGATCAACAGTATGGCGGAGACGGGTGACAATACCATCAACCTTGGGTAAAAAAGTTTCAGTGAATAGGGCAATTCTCATAAAAAATTAGAAATCAGAAGTCAGGAGTCAGGATTCAGGAGTTCAAGGAGTAGGTGCAGACAGTGGTTGTTCGCCCGTACAGGAGTCAGGAGTCAGGGGAGAAATAAATTCAAAATTCAAAAGCTTTTGCTCTTTCCTTCTTGCTTTCTTTCTGTCACCTGTCACCTGTCACCTGTCACCTATTTTCTGTGCCAAGAAACTTTGGGCAGAATTTGGTTATGATCCACTCGCGTCTGATACTTGACTGCAAAGTTTAACAGTGAATCAAGTAGAGAATCTGAGAGATAGTGAGGTTGTAGGCCTAAATCTAACAACTTGGTGTTTTTGGCGTTGAAGTAATGTTCTTCTAGTTCCACCCTGGGGTTATCAATGTTATTGATTTCTATCTTTAGACCCATTGTGTTACCTGCTTTTTTCACCATCAAGGCCAAGTCACCAATACCGAATAATTCTGTGAATTGGTTAAATACACGGAATTCTCCAGGTTGGGCAGGATTGGCGATCGCTATTTCAACACAGCGTACAGTGTCCCGAATATCCAAGAAACCACGAGTCTGTCCACCTTTACCATAGACAGTCAGGGGATGTCCCACAGCTGATTGAATACAGAAACGGTTTAACGCTGTACCAAATACACCATCATAATCAAGGCGGTTAATTAGTAGTTCGTCCATACCGGTTTCTTCGGTGAGAACGCCATAAACAATACCTTGATTCAGGTCTGTTGCGCGTAAGCCCCAAACCCGGCAAGCAAAGTGAATATTATGGCTATCATGAACTTTGCTCAAGTGATACATTGAACCGGGCTGTTTAGGATAGGGCAATGTATCCTTCCGGCCGTTATGTTCAATGGTGATATAGCCTTCTTCAATATCAATGTTGGGTGTACCATATTCACCCATTGTTCCCAATTTCACCAAATGACAATCGGGGAAGTCTTCCCGCATGATGTACAGCAAGTTCAATGTACCCACTACGTTATTGACCTGTGTGAGAACTGCGTGTTCACGGTCAATCATTGAAAATGGGGCTGAACGCTGTTCACCAAAATGTACTATGGCATCAGGTTGAAATTGATGCAAAGCTTTATGCAGAAAACTGTAATTGTTGATATCGCCTATAAACAGGTCAATCGCCTTACCAGTTAAATCTTTCCATCGTTGGAGACGTTGCTGAATTGGTGCTATTGGGGTTAGAGTCTCAACACCGAGTTCATTATCCCAGTGCCGACGCACCAAACTGTCTAAAATTCCAACTTCATAACCTCGATTAGAAAGGTAGAGTGCAGTTGCCCAACCGCAATACCCATCGCCACCAATAACCAGGACTTTCATCTTTAACAGTTTTTACTCGCTGATAGCTAAATCTACCAGGTTTCTGTACCCTGTTGTTCATTAATTCTGTCATTAGTCATGAGATGATTAGTCTTTTTTCTAGTCTCTGTCTCTGATCGCTGAATCTTGTACTCTTTGGCAATGTAGGAAAATAGAGGGTAGTGGGTGGGAAAGTCTTGATGATTGGTGTGTGCTTGCCAGTGATATTGCACTTGTTTGTGAGTGATGGTCAGCTGCATGGAACTGATTTTTTGATCTGTTTGCACTGTTAGTACCCCAGATATTCCTTGAATAGTTTCAAAGTTATTGTCTATCTGTGTGTTTGTTTGTTGATTTTGTAATTCTGGCATTTCTCTACTTGCCCAAGCCCTAATTTCTGTATCTGGATTTTCTGGGGAAACAATTGTTACTCCATCGTTATTGTCTGATTTGATGGCAGTCCAGTGACTGGGATAGGTAAATTCAAAGCCATAACGAGGATTTTTATATGTCTTCCATTTGTCTGTGGAAGAATGAAAACCATTGGCACTACAACCGGAGAGAATTATGGCTGTACCAATACTGGAGACTAGTAAATTAATGACTTGTCTCAAATTATATATTTTTACAGCAGCAGTAGACATGATCACACCCTTTTACCCAATTGACTTTTGCTATAGCCTGAAAGACTTTTATCCTAATGGATGCAGATAAATAGACTCTCTTTTTACCCCGTTTTATTTCTTAGGTCTATTGTGACATCAATCACTAATTCTGGGAAATCGGGCATTTTCCAAATTCTACTTCTGCTCTCTTGTATTAAGAAATGTAACAAAACTGCCGTTAAACTGTCTTACTGGCTTGACAAGAAATCAAAGAACCGATAACGTTAGTTACATACCCGGGTAAGACCGTTGAATAGTCATATGCAAACTAAGCAAAAGGTAACACTGTATTTATCGCCGGAATTACACAGAAAGCTCAAAATTCGTTCCGCAGTAGACGTAGAAACGATGTCTGACCTTGCAGAACGGGCGCTAGATTTCTACCTGACAAACTCAGAAATGGTAGAAGAATTGGAAGAGTCTTCTTACGGCAAAACCCATAGGGTTTATTCATGTCCCACTTGTGAAAGTTCACTTGTTTTAAGAAATGGGGAATTAGTAGCTTTGGGGAATCAGCCAGGACTAATCGGAAAAGATCATCTTGTCATTGAGGAAATGGAAGATGATGAAACCCATCCTAAGGGTGAGGAAGAATTAGTTCCCTGCTAGGTAGGAATTATGAATGGATAAATTCATGGTTTCTATTGCCCTAAGCAAAGGCGATGATTGTACTGTCTCTATAAGGTCCCAAGTAGGTCGATAGATATGAAAGAAGAGCTCAATATCTTAATTCAAGCTCAATACCCTTTAATCTACCTTGTGACCTCCGAGGAAGAACGGGCAGAGCAAGCAATTTTTAAAGTCGCTACTACTGATGTAAAACCTCAACGCCGAGTTTATGTTTGGACAGTAACTCATGGCATTGTGGAATATGGTCAACCCCGTAGTACAACTCAACACAATACCGTTTCACCAGAGGCGGCTATTGAATGGATAATTCGGCAGAAAGAACCCGGTATATTTATTCTTAAAGATTTACATCCTTTTATTGATGCGCCAGCTACAACTAGATCACTACGGGATGCGATCGCTAGTTTTAAGGGAATGCAAAAGAACATCATCTTGATGTCTCCGATGCAGCAAGTACCCATAGAATTAGAAAAAGAAGTTGTAGTTCTCGACTTTCAACTGCCGGATATGCCAGAGTTAAATAAAGTATTAACTCAGCACCAAGAACAAAATCGTGGCAGACGATTAACAACCGAGGCACGGGAAAAACTTCTTAGAGCCGCTTTAGGTCTAACTAAAGACGAAGCTGAGAAAGTGTACCGTAAGGCTCAGGTAACAGCAGGGCGGTTGACGGAAGATGAAGTTGATATAGTTTTATCAGAAAAGAAACAACTCATACGCCGTAATGGTATATTAGAGTACATCGAAGAAGACGAAACTATTGAAGCTGTTGGCGGTCTGGAAGAGTTAAAAAAGTGGCTAAAACAACGCTCCAACGCCTTTACAGAAAGAGCCAGAGAGTATGGTTTGCCCCAACCTAAAGGGATGTTAATTTTAGGTGTTCCTGGTTGTGGTAAGTCACTAATTGCCAAAACTACTTCCCGTTTGTGGGGTTTACCAATTTTAAGATTAGATATGGGGCGGGTTTACGACGGCTCAATGGTGGGTCGGAGTGAAGCAAATCTGCGGAACGCCCTGAAGACGGCAGAATCTATTTCCCCAACGATTCTGTTTATTGACGAGTTGGACAAATCCTTTGCGGGTAGCTCTGGTTCTGGCGATTCTGATGGGGGGACATCAAGTAGAATTTTTGGCTCATTTCTGACCTGGATGCAGGAAAAGAAATCACCAGTATTCGTAATGGCGACAGCTAACCGGGTAGAACGACTACCAGGGGAGTTTTTAAGAAAAGGTCGCTTTGATGAAATTTTCTTTGTGGATCTGCCCACACCAGAAGAACGTCAGGATATCTTCAACATTCACCTGACCAAACGCCGGGAAGATATTGCTAGATTTGATCTAGAACAACTAGCAAAGATGTCTGATGGTTTTTCTGGGGCAGAAATTGAACAGGCGGTCGTGGCGGCGATGTATGAAGCTTTTGCCCAAGATCGGGAGTTCACCCAATTAGATATTATTGCTGCACTCAAGGCTACTTTGCCGCTGTCAAGAACGATGCAAGAACAGGTCACAGCTTTAAGAGACTGGGCCAGACAGCGTGCTAGACCAGCAGCGTCCTCTGTCGCTGAATACCAGCGGATGGAGTTCTAAAAGCTTTCCTCTGTATTCCAGAGGGGAAAGGTTAGCCACAAGGCTAACAGTTACGAAAAAAGCCGCCTCCCAAATTATGCGGCCTGAATCAAGAAACCGTTGTCGTTTTTCTCATCAATCTTCTTATTGGAGGAAACCCAAATGTCTCACTTTAGCACTCTGCGTACCAAGATCACCGATGCCGAAATCCTCAAAGCGTCTTTGCGCGACTTGGGTATCAGCGTCAAGACAGAAGCTGATGTTCGTGGTTATAACGGTCAGCGCCTACGTTCCGACATCGTTGCTGTATTGGAAGGCGAGTACGATTTAGGTTGGTCTCGCAATAGCGATGGTTCTTTTGACCTAATCGCTGACTTGTGGGGCGTTGCTAAAAAGCACAACCAAACCGAGTTGATCAACTCTATTAACCAAAAATACGCCGTTAACAAGACCTTAGCAGAAGTAAAACAGCGCGGCTTGCAAAACGCTAACGTTAAGTTGGTATTGCAATAATTAACAATTTATCTGCGCGTTCCCAAAGCTCAACGGGTTAACCAAACATTAGCGGTTAGCCCGCTTTTTTTGTGGGTAAATTTTCTATCAGGGTAAACACAACAAAAAAGTTGTGTTACAATTAAACTATTATCATTATCATCTTCAACACAAGGACAAGGAATGCCTATGTACACTGTAGTTAAGAAAACAAGGATAACTAAAAATGATCCCAAAATTCGAGCAAAATGGAAATTTACCTGCTGGTATTCATCTTTCCACCTGGGAAGAAATCGAGGATATTCTAGCTTTTAATGAATGTCGTCAGCAGCTTTTGGCCGGTATGAAAAGAGTTAGTGAAATATTAAAAAAAGCAGGATGTAGTCGAATTTATATTGGTGGTAGTTTTGTGAGTAGAAAAGCTGAACCAAAAGATTTTGATATATGTTGGGAGGATGAAAAGGTAGATTTTGAGATTCTAAGTAATTTAGATATAAACTTATTAGATGCAGGTAGGAGTAAAAGGTTGTTGCAAAAAAGAATTTATAGGGGTGAAATTTTTCCAGCCTCAGCTTACGCTAATGATTATGATACTTTTTTAGAATATTTTCAAAAAGATAGGAATGGTAATATTAGAGGGATTATTGCGATAGATTTGTAGAACATGAACCAAAGAATATTACTCTAACTTGGGTAATATTCTTGCCCAAATTAATAAATAAGGAAGTTAGCTATGATTTTAAATGAACGTCAATATATAATTACTAAAGCTCAGATTAACAAATTTCAATCAGCTATAGAAAATCTGAAAAAAAAAGTACCTCCAGAAGATAATAAAAACGAACAGTTACGATATAAATCACATCTAGCGTCACTCAATGGTGAACTAGAAGAACTGTTAGAACAAGTAGAAGAATATGAAAATCTCAAGGACAGAAAAATACACAAATTAGAATGTAAATCTTTGGAAGAATTACCAGAAGCATTAATTAAAGCGCGGATTTTTCGAGGTTTAACTCAGGCACAATTAGCAGAACTTTTAAATGTGAAAGAACAACAAGTGCAACGTGATGAAGCTAATCAATATGCTAATTCTAGTTTCACAAAAATTTTGAAAGTTCAACGTGCTTTAAATATTGAAATTAGGGAGGAAGTAATTTTTAGATAAACCTTAATTTAGAGGAGATGAAAATATAATAAAATATAAACTAGCAGGGTGGGGGAAATGCCGAAGAAGATCAGAGAATTGAAAGCAATGGTTGTAAAAGTTGGGTATGTCCTTCAACCAGGTAGAGGTAAAGGAAGTCATACTTATTGGAAACATCCTTTACTACCAGAAGAACCTTTAACCATACCAGGGAAAGATGGGGATGATGCTCCGCTATATTTAGAGAGAAATATTCAACGGGTGCTGAAAAAGCTTAAAGAATTGAAAAACTCAGAAAATAAGAAAGGTGAAGAATGAACTATCACTACAGTATGGTAATTCAATGGTCAGAGGAAGATAAACTTTTTTTAGTCCACTTACCTGAGTTTCCCTGGCAAGAGTTTCATACACATGGTAGAACTTATGAGGAAGCTGCTAGAAATGGACAGGAAGTAATTGAGACTTTTGTGGAAATGTTGAAGGAAGAAAATAAAGTATTACCAGAACCGAGAATGCTGCCTAAAAAACCATTACAGGTTGCTTAAATAATACAGTTTTTGATCTTTTGAATGAGATGATTGTCTGAAATGGCTTACACCAAGATACGCGAACAGGATGCACAGGATTTAAGGATTTTCAGGATTAGGAATTACTTCAATCAATCCTGTATAAAATGCTTGATCATAGGTGATAACTGGCATTTTTTCGATTTCCGCTTGAGCCATAATCATACGATCAAAAGGATCTCGATGATCTATAGGTAAAGTACCTGCTCTAATAGCATGATTGGAATTAATAGTTAGTTCAATAAATTGTGATTGAATTAATAGTTGTGAATAAATTGGTAATATGTCTTTTGCTTCAGGTAGTTTACCAATACGGTATTTAGTGGCTATTTCCCAAGGGGATACGCTACTAACTAAAATATGATGATCGGGATTTTTAATGATTTCTCTGCATAATTTATCAAGTTTAGGATCATCAAAAAACCACCATAATAAAATATGGGTATCAATCAGATAATTTATTCCCATTGTTGCAATTCTTCTTCAGGTAGAGGATCAAAAAATGTGTCGCTGAGTTTTCCTGTTAGTATTCCTGGTTTTCTAGGTTCAGGTTTTGTTTGATTTAATCCTACGCGGAAATAGTGGATTAAGTCATAAATTTCTGCTAGTTTTTCTTCGGGAATTTGTTCTAATTCTTGAACTATTTTTTGAATGATCATAATTTAATTATTAGGGTGATTTCTGCTTGTTAGTATAGCAGGATTTTTTTAATGTTTGCTCAGGTTATTTATGATGATGCTGAGTAAAAAAGATGCTGGTTTATGAATATTGATTATGAAACCCAACAAATGCGTTGGGTTACGCTGTTTCTTAACCCAACCTACAAAAAATGGAGAAGGTGTTGTTAAGGATAAAGAATTCTCAAATTTTACCGTTCAAATACCCGACGGTTTCAAAAAAGCAATCGGGTATTGTTGTAGTTTACTAAAACTCTAGTTTTTCTTTTGTCCTGTTGACAAATCATTAGGATTAATATTAATCAGAGGAACAGCACCATCACCACCCATCACCATGGGAAAACGACCATCCCATTTTTCTATGGCTTGCTTTTGCAATAGTTCCGGTGTTAAGGTCAGTCTTTGTAATCTCTGCGCTTCCGCTTGACCTTTAGCACGGTTAACTTCTGCTTGTGCTTCTTGGGTTGCTTTCTGTGCGATAAAACTGGCTTGTTTTGCTTCTTGTTCTGCTATTTGTTTCGCTTCAATTGCTCGACTAAACTCTGGCGAAAAAGAGAAATTAACTAAAGAGACATCATCTACAATTACACCATAGGATGCTAATCTTTCTCTTAAATGAGAATCAATTTCTTGTTTGAGTTCAGTTCTTTTAGTAATTATTTCCTCAGCAGTTTTTTTAGCTGTAGCTGCTTTCAAAACTTCGGAAACACCAGGTGTCATAATTCCCGAAATAATTAAATCTTCATCCCCAATTTGTTGAAAGACTTTATTAACTTTTAAGGGGTCAATGTGCCAGTTTACAGCTAATTCAGTGGTAATAGTTTGTAAATCCTTAGAAGCTGCACCAGCTTTAAAAGTATTCTGTTGAACTCGCACATTCAGCCTTTTGACTGATGTGACAATGGGAATAATAGGGTGAATACCTTCATCTAAAACTTCGTCTTGGACTTTGCCAAACTGCATGACAACACCGCGCTCACCAGCATTAATAATGGCAAACGGACGAATCATCATAGCTAAAATTAATAAGAATAAACCACCACCTAAGTAAAAGAAGAGGCGATAATTATTACTAAAATTTAAGGTGTTATTTCTCATGGGTTTATCTCGTAAGTTAAATATATTGATGTTATGGCTGATATGAGAACATCAATCAAAATCAAAGCTGTTACTCGGAATTTAACAAAGATTTACACTCTCTTGAGGATTTAAGACATTTATAGATACAAGATATATCATAATGATTTCAGAATTGTAGATATCTTATTAAACTTAAAATTATGAAGATTTATCAATCTCATCCTTGGCCATCCACCGTTGAAGAAGCCACAACTATTCAAGAAACTTTACGCAATCAAGTTATTATTACAGATCAACTTGATGAACCGATTCAATATGTAGCAGGTGTAGATATGGGTTTTTTGGAAGATGGGAAAATGTGCCGTGCAGCGGTAGCGGTGCTGAGTTTTCCTGATTTAAAAGTGGTAGAAACCAGCCTAGCATATCGTCCGACATCCTTTCCTTATATACCTGGATTTTTATCTTTTCGAGAAATTCCTGCTATTCTTGATGCTTTAGAAAAAATCCAAACTATACCTAATATTATATTATGCGATGGTCAAGGAACTGCTCACCCGCGCAGATTCGGAATAGCTTGTCATTTAGGTATTATTATAGATATTCCCACGATAGGAGTAGCAAAATCTTGGTTAATTGGCAACCATGCAGAATTACCAGAATCTAAGGGAAGTTGGCAACCTTTAATACATAAAAATGAAACCATTGGGGCAGTTTTACGGACACGCACGGGGGTAAAACCTTTGTATATTTCTAGTGGTCATCGTATTAGTTTAACAACTGCTATTGACTATGTATTACGTTGTACGCCTAAATATCGGTTGCCAGAAACTACGCGCATTGCTGATAAACTAGCATCGGATAGATAAATAAGAGCAAAATTTGCAAGTAAATTATTCATTTATTTCAATTTTTCCAACTTGCTATATAACTACCAATCGTGTTAGGAATTTCACATTATCAGATTGAATCCATTAAATATTAAATTGGTATAAGAAAAATGAATAAATTAACTTTACAGTGGCAGGAAGCAGGTCAAAATCGAACTCAACACATTTATGAAAAGCAACCTAGTAAAAATCCAGGTACTTGTCGTCTAGGACGTGATCCACTACGCTGTGATATTGTTTTAACTCATCCAACTGTTTCTGGGTTGCACATTGAAATATTTTTCAATTCTCAACAGCAAGGTTTTTATATGAGAAACTTACGAGAACCAAACCCTCCACAAATAGATGGAAAACCATTATTAAAAGGAGAAATGTTATTACATCAAAATAGCATTATTTATTTAGGGCAGCAGCAAATTCAAGTGACTGCAATTTCTATTGCAAATATTCCTGATACAATTATAGCTCCGGTATCACAACAGCAAATCCCTCAAAATTATCGGCATTCGCTACCAACACAACCAAATCCAGAGTTTGGTTTAGAATGTCCCAACTGTCATAAAATTTCACCTCCAGAAAAGTTACAAATAGGTTGTCCTTGGTGTGGTACATCTTTAGCAGCAGCGGTAAGTGTACTGATTAGGTGATTGAGAATAATAACTAATAATTAATAACTAATAAGTAACAACTAATGACTAATTTACAAATTCAATTAAGTTGGGAAGATCCAACTACGGGAGAAAGAATCCAACCTCAGTTAAATGCTCCCATTGCTTTTGGTAGAGAATTTGGTAAGTTACCGGCAGAAATTGGTGGTCAACGTGTCTCACGGATACTATTAAATAGTAATGAAGTATCTCGCTATCATGCTTTAATTGATTGGGAGCAAGATTGGGAACAAAATAATTTTATTGTCATTGACCAAAATAGTTCTAATGGTGTGTTAGTTAATGGTCAAAAACAAACACGCTGTCAGTTAGCTAATGGCGATACTTTGCAAATTGGGCCATATATTATTACTATCACATTTGGTCTTAATGCTACTACTGTAACTCCTAATCATTCTTCAACTATTCAATTTAATCCTAATACTAATATTCCCGATCCAAATATATCTCCTGTTACACCTGTATCTAGTAATTTTCCACCACCAGAATTTAATAATCATAAAGTTGATTTACAGGCTATTCATGCGACGGGTTTACCTGTGGATGAATGTGATTATTTAGCGGTTGGTGCTGGTTTAGGTAGTTTTATTTGGGTTGATTTATTAAGAATTAGTGGTGTTAAAGCTGAAAATATTGTTGCTTTGGGATTAGAACCAGAACCCTATGCACGTTATAAAAGATTGTGTTTAAATTCCCAAATTCCTTTACATGAAAGGTTGCGTTCTAATTCTGATTCTTGTCCTGATAATATTTGGGGTTGGCCTAGTTATGCGTTAAGAGAATCTTGGCATGATTTAATTAAAGGTGATGTTAAATCTGCATTGAGATATTTATGGCAAGTTTTTAATGAACCAACTTTTGCAGAAACTTATACTCCCCGTGCTAGTAATGTTTTTGATTCTATAGATAGGGAAATTAAACGCATTGGTTGGGAACAAATCTATCGCTATGGAAGGGTGAGATCAATTAGAAAAACTGAAGATGGTAGATATTGCATTGCTTACTCTCGTAGTCCGGGAGATTATGCTTTTTTAGTTTGTCGTTATTTACATTTAGCTACGGGATATCCAGCTATTCAATTTTTACCAGATTTACAAGCTTATCGGGAAAAATATCAAGATTTTAAGTCTGTAGTCAATGCCTATGAAGACCATAATCATGTATATGAAGAGTTAGAAAAACATGGTGGTACAGTTTTAATTCGCGGACGGGGTATTGTAGCTTCTCGTATTATTCAGCGTATTTATGAGGTGAGAAAACAAAATCGGAATATTACAGTTTTACATTTAATGCGATCGCCTAAACCCCAAGGTAATAAATTTCAAAAAGCCCAACGTGCAGTTAAAAATCACTACGAGTTTCAACCTTTTAATTGGCCAAAAGCTTGTTGGGGTGGTGAACTAAGAGTGATGTTAGAAAAAGCGACTCCAGAGGAACGTCAACGTCTATTAACTGACTGGGGAGGAACTACGACAGCAGATCGTTCAGACTGGCAAAACATAGTTGCAGAAGGTATTAAAGAAGGTTGGTATCAAATCACATTTGGTCAAGTTGTTGCAGTAGAAAGAGATGCCGAAAATAATACTATTACCCATATTCAAGAAAAGGGTTTTGGCGAAATGAAACTGACTGCAAAATTTATTGTTGACGCTACTGGACTTGATGCCAAAGTTAATGTTAATCCCCTTTTAGAAGATTTGGTAAAACATTATAATTTACCTTTAAATCATTTAGAAAGATTAGTAGTAGGAAACAATTTTGAATTAATAGAAATGCGTAATACTAAAGGTCAAATGTATGCAGCAGGGGCAATAACTTTAGGTGGACCCTATGCGGCTGTTGATAGTTTTTTAGGTTTGCAATATTCAGCCCTAGTTACTGTTGATGGGATGTACACTGCCCGTGCGCCTGGTGTGAAACGTTTTAATACTTTTAGTTCTTTACAGCAGTGGATAAAATGGGTTTTGAATCAAAAACCTTAATAGGAAATTGGAAATGGGAACATCAATATTTTTACCAATTACCCATTACCAATTACTAATCTATTCGGCGGCTAATCTGACAGCGGGATAAGGGAAAAGAGTTTTAAATCCGGCTAGACGTTCTTGAAATGATTCTGAGGCGTGATTCCATAAAGTTTCATAGTAGAAGAAAACTACACCTAATCCCCGTCTTTGAGAAGTTCTCACCTGGGTTTTAATTTGTTGAATTGATACTGGGTTAGTTCTTAAACCTGCCATTATTCCCACACCGGTAGGAATTTTCTGCTGTACTTCTTGCATTTCGGGACGTTCAAGTTTAGAAGTAAAACTGGCTAAATTATCACGATAAACTTGAACAATTAGTTCATCTACTATGTTTAATCTCACCCAACTTAACCAATCTTGTAATTGTAGTTTATAAGCAAAATCGTAATAATTAGGGGATACAGAAAAGATTACTTTTGGTTTGATTTGCTTAATTCTTTGATTAAGTCTCACCATGAAATCTGTAATTTTATCTGCTCTCCATTTTACCCATTCTGGGTCTTGGGAATTAGCTGGTGGGTTTTTCTGCATCTCTTGACGATATAAAGAAACTGTATATTTATCGTAGCCAAATTCATGGGGTAAGCTGGTATGATCATCAAATTGGATGCCATCAATATCATATTTATAAGCAAGTTCTACTAGCAAATTAGTAATAAATTGCTGTACTTCTGGGTGGAAAGGATTTAACCATGCAACCTCACCCGCAGCACTAACAGAAGTTTCTCCACCATTACGTTTTTGTGTTAACCATTCTGGTTTATTTAGTGCTAGTTCTGAAGTGGGAGGAGTCATAAACCCAAATTCAAACCAAGGAACTACAAGTAAATTTTGACGATGGGCTTGATTAATTATATCTGCAAGAATATCATGACCATCTGAACCACGAAATACAAATGGTTGAATATCAATTTGTTTAGCTACATGACTAGGATACATAACATAACCAGAATTCCAAACTACAGGATAAATAGTATTGAAGTTTAATTGCCTTAATTTTGTGACTGCTTCTGTCACCTTTTCACGATTTTTAAAGACGTTTAAGTCATTATTGGTAATCCATACACCACGAATTTCTTGACGCGGTATTTGCGCATTAGCAGGAATGAAATAATTGGTTAATAAAACTGTACTGAAGGAGATTAAACACAACCATATAAATAGGTTTTTAAAAAATCTTTGCTGCCAAGTCATAATTTTTTGATAGTAATTGTTTGAAGAAACCCTAAATAATCGTATCATGGGATAGTGTTTATTTAAAACAGATGCAATCTGATTACATAATCCAGTTCTATTATTTAGGAATAATATGATATTAAATAATCAGAGATTATGGTTTGGTAGCAATATATTCAATACGGAATCTTGTATTTATTTGATGACATAAATCTCAATTATCTAATAGCATTTCAAATTGTTGACGCAGCTAGTTGAAATTTGTGCCTAACTTTACGAAAAAAATAAATTCTTCAGTTAAAAAGATAAAAAACATACTATATAATAGTGTGACAACGTGTATAATTTTGTAAAGATATAAACCACATTACTATTTAAAATGCAAACTGTAAAGCCTTCGTCGTCAATGCTATCTGTAGCCCCAAAACTATGCCAGCCTTTAAAAATAGTCGCTTTGGGAGATAGCTTAGTATATGGATACGGTGATCCAGAAAAAGGTGGTTGGGTGGAACAACTGCGCCGGTGGTGGATGTTACCGGATAGTGTGGGTCATGTGCTTTATAATTTGGGGGTAAGGGGCGATCGCACTCAGCAAGTTTCCCAACGCTTAGAAGCAGAATTTCGTCACCGGGGAGAAATTAGAAACTGTGTACCGGATCTAATTATCCTCTCTGTTGGTGTCAATGACTCACCCCGTTTAGGTCGTCCTAACGGCAAAAATTGTACAGATTTCAACCAATTTGAAACGGAAATTTATACATTATTAGACAAAGCACAAAAATTATGTCCTGTTCTGTTTGTCGGGATGATTCCTGTGAATGAAAGCAAAATGCCTTTTTTAGATTGTTTATATTTCAATCATGAAGATCAATATCGTTATAAAGAAGCGACGCGTACAGCTTGTCAACAAAGAAAAATTCCCTATTTAGACATATTTGATCAATGGATGTCTCATAGTGAAAATTGGCGCAATGAACGCATCACTAATGATGGAATTCACCCTAATACTCTTGGTTATCAAGATTTATTAGAAGCCGTTCTCAATTGGGATGAATTATCTAGATATCATTGTCAATTGGATTATCAACTTAAACTGTAAAAACAAAAGCTATAACTTTCTAAACTCTTGAATTATCATGACTCCAACTTTATTTGGTCGTTGGCAAACTCGATTATTACTATTAGCAACTTTTGGTGTATTAGTATCTATACCTTTTGTTTTAGGGTTAATAGGTGCTGGTGCTAATAGTGTTTATTTTTGGATACTGGGTTATGTAGCTATTTTTGGTTTAGGTTGGGATATTGTGTATAACTTCATCCAAAAATCTCGCTGGGATAGAGACTGGCCAGCAGCTTATCAGCTTTTTGCGGGTATTTGGGAAATGGTTTTTGTATTATGTGGTATTAAAATATTTGGATTTTTACCCATACCCATGCCAAAAGATGAATTACCCATAGGCACATTTTTTTTACATTATTCTATAGTTTGGTTAGCAGTTTTTGTCACTTCTCAAAGTTTGATGAGAATTATTTTTCCAAGATGGCGTTTTCGTGGTGGTCAGTGGTTATAAAAATATAAAACAAAAGCCAATCAAAACAAATAAATAGTAATATTGTGAATGATAAAACTATCTAGCATTTTGTAATTATGAATCAATCCAATAATATTGGCATAGTGGAAAAGTTTGTCAACACAGTGATCGGTGTAAAACCAGGAAATCAAACACATTCCCTAAGTACATCAGCAACAACAAAAGAAATAGATATCAAAGCAGTTATAATTTATAAATTAGGGACTATCTTACAAATAGGTGTGATGGTTGTTGTGTTACTAGGAATGGAAAAGTTAGTCAGTTTAATTGATAATAACTCAGCTTTTCCCAGTTGGTTTAGCACTTTAGTAACTGCATTGTTTTTTGCTTTATTAAGTATCCGTTCCCGCATTTTTTCGTTGTTAGATAATACCCGTTCTCGGACAACTTATGATCAGGTAATTAGACCAAGATGGTCTCCTCCTCCTTTAGTATTTCCTATTGTTTGGATGCTAATTGCTGTTTTAAGGGTGATTTCTTCGGTGTTAATTTGGCAAAATATGAATCACCAATTTTTAGTATTACCTTTAATTTTATTTGTGATCCATCTAGCTGTAGGTGATACTTGGAATACGATTTTTACAGTAGAACGCAGATTAGGTGCTGCTGTTCCTGTAGTAATTTTAGGACCTTGGTTATCTGCGATAGTGGTAACGGCAATTTATTGGCAAACTGTACCTTTAGCGGGAATGATTTTATCTTTTTCCTGTGTGTGGTTAACTGTTGCTTCTGCGTTGGTATTTAGAATTTGGCAGTTAAATGGATCTGAACCTTTATATCCTTTAAAATTAGTATCTTTGGAGGAATAAGCAGGTAAATTTATAATTTGCGATCGCACTATTTTATATCATTAAATTAAGAGCGATCGCACAACTTGTAGTATTAGTATGATTTGATCAATTTTTTTGATAGCCGAATTTTACAAGAAAATTAATCCTACACATTCCGATCTTAATTGGAAATATTCTATGAAAACTTTTACTATTGGACATTCAAATCATACCATTGAATCTTTTCTTGAACTGTTACAAAAACACGATATTACAGCTTTAGCTGATGTGCGTTCTAGTCCCTATAGTCGCAGATTTCCCCAGTTTAATCAATCTAGTTTAAAAGCAGCATTGAAAACTGTCAATATTGCTTATGTTCCCTTGGGTGATAATTTGGGTGCGCGTCCTAGTGATAGAAGTTGTTATGTAGATGGGATGGCCAGATATGATTTAATTGCTACGACGGAAGCATTTAAAGTTGGCTTAAATCGTTTAATTCAAGGTTCACATAAATTCCAACTTAGTTTAATGTGTGCAGAACAAGACCCCATTGTTTGTCATCGGGCAATTTTGATTTCTCCACATCTTAAAATTTCAGGTTTGGATATTTATCATATTCTTAAAAATGGGAATTTAGAATCTAATGAAGATTTAGAAAACCGGGTTTTAAAACAGCATAATTTATATGAATTATTACCCGAAAATCAAAGTCATGTTAAACAGCTTTCTCTGTTTGATATGCAGTCTGTTCCAACTATAGAAAAACAGTTTACCCGTGCGGAGTTGGTTGAAAAAGCATATCAATTACAAGCTGAAAAAGTCGCTTATACTGAAAATAAGGATGACCATGAATAAGGATAATGATAAAAATCAAGAACTTGATTTATTTACGATTGGTTTTACTCAAAAAAAAGCAGAACAGTTTTTTGAAACCTTAATTAAATCCGGTGTGAAAAGGGTGATTGATACCCGATTAAATAACGTTTCTCAACTTGCAGGATTTGCAAAAAAGCAGGATTTACAATATTTTCTCCAGAAAATTGCAGGTATTGAATATATCCATATTCTTGATTTAGCACCGACTAAAGATATTCTGGATGCTTATAAAAAGAAAGAAATAACTTGGGATGTTTATGAGGAAAGATTCAATCTGCTGATTTCACAACGACAAATTGAAAAGAAAGTATCTATAGATATGATAGATAAAAGTTGTTTGTTATGTAGTGAACTGAAACCCCATAACTGTCATCGTCGGTTAGTTGCTGAATACTTGCAAGGTAAATTAGATAAACATATCAAAATTCATCATCTTTAAGTATATTCTTGGATTTATATCTCTACTTCTCTTGTTTAAGCGTTAAGTAGTTTTACTGTTCACTTTAAAAATCATCTCATTTTACTATTACTGGAATAAGTAAGGTGCTGATGAGAATAAAAGATGTTGACGTTTGATATTATTTGTCTTGCGAAATCTACAAAACATGGTGGACTTTGTATTGCTGGTATAAAAACCGATGGTTCTGGATGGTTGCGGCCAATTTCTAATCGCAGAAATGGTACTTTATATGCAGAACATTACACTACTAGAGATGGTAGAGAACCGCAATTATTTGATATTATTAGAATTCCTTTGATCAGACATCAACCAGAATGTCATCATCCTGAAAATTATCTAATTCATTATAGTTATAAATGGCAGATTTTAGGAAAAGCAAGTTTAGAACAGGTCAAGAATTTACTAAAACCGGAAATTAAACGTAGTTCTACTAAACCGAATTTATTAGGTAATTTTGATAAACAGATATGTTATGAAGATTTACAGGTAACTCCTTTGAAATCCTCATTAGCTATGATTAATCCAGACAATTTAGAATGGGAAGTTCGATATAATAAGCAAAATAATAAAACTGTTAGATGTTTATTTTCTTTGTGTGATAATTTTTATGATTTACCTATTACTGATCCGGTGTGGATAGAGAAAATGAATTATTTAGAAGAGGGAATATTCTCTTGTAAAGACGTAATAAAAAAACTGAACTTAGAAAACTTTGAAGCAGATAAATTTAGATTAACCATTAGTTTAAGTGAACCATTTCAACCTTATTATCCTAGTCAGTTAGAATATTGTTATAAATTAGTCGCTTCCGTCATTAATGTTGCTGATATTAGTAAACATTTGGGATGGTATAGGTAATAGGTGATAGTATTTCTCTGCGTTCTCTGCGGTTCGTTATTCTTAAATTTTCTAAGTAACAGATCCCCGACTTCTTCAATAAATCTGGGATTTAAGAATATCTAAAAATATTAACCAATTTGTGTTGTTAAATACGGCATTTATTAATATTTAAGATATAAAATATGTTTCTAATCTGTTTTTAAAAACAGGTTCATATATTTTTTACGGTTGTATTTCTACCGCTTCAAAAGTAAATCTCAAAACTATATTTTACCATTTTAGGTATTGATAATGACTTACAATTCAGAGGAAATGCAACAAATCCTCGAAGTTGCTTTTAAACGTCAGCAGCAGGGAGAATTTACACGGGAACAGATAATAGAAATTGCATCAGAATTAGGTGTTTCTTCAGAATCGTTAAAAGCTGCGGAACAAGAATGGTTAACAAAACAAGTGGAAGTGAAAAAAGATCGGATGTCCAATAATCAAAAACGCCAAGAATTCAAGTCTCATTTAATTACTTTTATTGCAGTTAATGGGTTTTTGATTTTATTGAATTTATTCACAAGTCCTGGATATTTTTGGGCAATTTTTCCGCTTTTAGGGTGGGGTTTAGGTTTGCTGTTACATTGGGTGAATGTTTCTAAAATGTAAGGATTTAGATCCCCGACTTCTTGAAGAAGTTGGGGTTATGGATATTAATGTCAGCGAGTCAGCTTTTTTTGCCTAAAATTTGTTACTAATCTATCTCAGACTTTAACCATGTTTCCAAATCATTAATATCTGTAAAATCTAATAATGATTCTCCTAGCTTTTCCAATTGTTCTATGTTCAAACTATTTATATTTTGAATATAACTATCACCCAACTTTCCAAACCGTTTAGATAATATCCTTAATAGTAAATTTATTGCTTCATCTTGTCTACCTTCTTGTCTACCTTCCTGTCTACCTTCCTGTTTACCTTCTTGCTTTGCTTCTTGATATACTCTGGTTTGCTTAATATCACTCACTAAAAACATTGCTTCTATCTCCTGACGGCTTAATTGTGAAAATTTTGACAATAAAACAGTCTCTAACAATTCTATAATACCTTGTTTTTCTCTGTCATTGTCAATTTCTGTTTTGGTTCTTTCCATGAGGTTTTTCACTAATGACGGTGCTTGTGTTTCTTGACTCACAATTAACTCAATTAACCCCATCCCAATTGAACCTGGTGGTAATTCATCTAAATAAATTCTTTTAATTCTCTCACTATCAATCAATTCTTGTTGATAAGCAGTCAGTTTTCCTACATCTAAACTGCGTTTTGCAAATAAAGCTATTGCTTGCCAATCTTGTACGGGTTTAAATTGATTTAGATAAATGTTTATTTCTGCTATTAATTCCCAGTAAAAGTCTGGTTTTGGTTGAAATTGCACTTCCACAAAATAGATGGGTTTTTCTACATTATCTGTCATAAAAATTCCATCAAATCGAAATGCTTTTTCTTTCACTTCTACAGAGGTGAATTGATAATCTTTGGCATTTTCTGTCGGTTCACCCAAAATTTCAAATAATAGGGTGTGAAATGTCAGGAATATTTGGTAGAATACCGTGTCTGTGTGCATTATTTATTTTAATTATTCCCTCTTTTTAACCAGTAAAAATCATCGTAAACAACGAATTGCTTCTAATAAACCTCTAGCTTTATTTAATGTTTCTTCGTATTCTTTTTCTGGTTCGGAATCTGCTACTAATCCTGCACCTGCTTGGACTGTAACAATATTATTATTTAATACCATTGTTCTAATAGCGATCGCAGTATTTAATTGTCCTTCAAAATCATAATATCCATACACCCCAGAATACACACCTCTCCTGGTTGGTTCTAATTCATTAATGATTTCCATGGCCCGAATTTTTGGCGCACCGCTAACAGTTCCCGCAGGAAAAGAAGCTTTTAATAAATCCCATGCAGTCTTATCATCTGCTAATTCACCAACTACGTTACTAACAATGTGCATGACATGAGAGTAACGTTCAATTATCATTAATTCATCAACTTTTACACTGCCATTTTTACAAACTCTTCCTAAATCATTGCGTCCTAAATCAACTAACATGATATGTTCGGCAACTTCCTTCGGATCTTGTAATAAATCCGTTGCTAAAGCATCATCTTCTTTAGTTGTTTTTCCTCTCGGTCTTGTGCCGGCAATTGGTCTAACTGTAGCGATAATTCCACCTTCTTCGTCTCGTTCTGCTTTCACCATCACTTCAGGACTAGAACCAATAATTTGCCAGTCTTGGAAGTTAAAAAACGCCATGTAAGGTGAGGGGTTAATTTGGCGTAAAGAACGATATAAGGCAAAAGGATCGCCTGTATATTCTGTTGATAAACGTTGAGAAATTACAACTTGGAAAATATCACCAGCTTTAATGTATTCCTTGGCTTTTTCCACACTGGCACAAAACTCTGGTTTAGTAAAATTGCTGGTGTATTCTTCTATTCCCGCTTTGGGTTTATTTTGGGGTGATTTCCAAGGTAATTTAGTATTTTCTGGTGATATGGTTAAGGATAATTTACTTACCATTTCTTGAATGCGATCGCACGCTTTTTGATAGGCAATTTCTAAGTTTTCATTGTTCCTTAAATCTGCATAGGCGATCGCCCAAATTTTGCGTTTTACCTGATCAAAAATTAATAAATGATCCACCTGCATCCATAAACCATCAGGGATATTCCGCTCATCTTGAGCATGAATTGGTACACGGGGTTCAATCCAATTAATTAACTCATAGCCCCAAAACCCAAATAAACCACCAATTCCCGAAGGTAACTGTGGTAATTTTACTGGCTGATAAGGTGCTAAACAATCTGCCAAAACCGTAAACGGATCACCGGTAAAAACTTGTTCAGAACCATGACGATGTTTTTGGGTAGTCTGATCTCCCCTTGCTTCTAAAATCCACAGCGGATCACAACCTAATAAACTATAACGTCCTACCTTTTCTCCACCTTCCACTGACTCTAGTAAAAAACTGTAAGGTCGTTCTGCACAAACCTTGTACCAAGCAGAAACAGGAGTATCTAAATCAGCTACCCATTCTTGATAGACAGGGACAAAATTACCTTGTTGAGCGAGTTTTGTAAATTGCTGGAAATCGGGGAACATCATAAGTGAACAGGTGACAGGTGACAGTAAGAAGAAGATATAAGTTTATGAGTATGGCGATCGCCAAGCTATGTTATCAGAATACGGGAATTAAGAATATAGAGATTGAGAATACAGGAATTATAGACGTGAATAATGGGTAATTAGTAAAGGTTTTTGATTACCAATTACCCTTCGGGTTCGTCAGTCGCTCATGGGGGAAACCCCCAAGACCACGCTGACTCACCAATTACCCATTACCAATTAAATTACCTAGACATTATGCGTCATGGGTAGCCTTACCACTGAACTTGAGTTGTGCAGGGCTAGGATTTTGACCAATTCTGCGGGGTACGTGGCGAACCATTTCACGACCTTCGTTTACCTTTTCAGGGAACACACCATCAGCGGGGTGGATAGCGGTGGTTTCGCCATTGGGGAGAATCCGGTAAACTTTGTAGTCAGTGATTTTGAACTTGCGGAGTTGAGCGCCTAAAGCGATTCCATACTCCTTGCGAGCGATGTAAAGCAAGTTTTCGCCTTTGACCATTGTAGCAGCGCCACCAGTGGGCATTTCAAAAACTTGCTCTTTGGGGCTAGTCCAGGTGATAGCATACTTTTCTTCTACTTTAGCTTTGGTAAGTAGACCGCCAGTGCTACCGCCGAATATCGGGGTTTGTCCAGTTAGAGTTGCCATAGGGTTAAGGTTTTCTCTCAACGTTTTTAGGGCATACTAACACCGTAACCTACCTTATATTGCGATCGCGTTATAGACTGTAACAGTTTTTAGTGATTATTCTGGAAATAGGCCAATCTTCATGCTGTAGCGGTTCTCTTCTCAGTTCGCCAGTCTGTTAAACTCAGCCTAGAATTTGTAATCACTCCAACAGCCAACCAAATAACTCTCCAACAGTCAATTGTAGCTCCACAGCGAAGTTTGGTACAATTAATTGTTGTTGTGATTCATCAAAGACTTGCGGAAGTTGATCAGGAATAAAAATTAACACTGTTTGATCCTTGGGATCTATCAACCAACCTAATTGAGTACCATGATGGAGACAGTGAAGAATATTTTTTGTTACCTTAGTTTGACTTTGATCCGGTGATAGGATTTCAATTGTCCAATCAGGTGCTAAATTAAACGCATTTGCCACACCGCCATTCTCTTTACGAGGAATCCGATCCCAAACAAATACAGACACATCAGGAACGATGGAACGACTGCCAAAAGTACACCGTAATTCTGAAAATGCTCTAGCAATTTTCCTGGTTTTAAGAACTCCATTGATAGCGGGGCAAATTTCAGTTTGAATTACACTATGTTCACCTTGAGGCATGGGCTTTTGGATAATTTTACCATCAATATATTCACTAGCAGGTTTAGTTTCTGGTAGCTGTAAAAACTCTTCTAAGGTTAAAGGTTTAGTTGGTATTTGTAACATGATATCTCTTCTCCACTGTATCACTATTTTAACCAACTCGTACAAAATATACTGTAAATTACTTCAAAATTGCTAGTTTACTTTTTATAAATCAAAAACACCGAACCAATCGGCCCAAAATTTTCCACATAAACCTTATTATTATAAAATAAACCCGGAGACATTCCCCCATCAAATAACATCCCTTCTTGAATTCTCCCTAAACAATTATTTCTAGCAATTCCTGTTAACACATCATCAAACTGACTAGGTAACAACTCTTTATTATTTGCAGAAATAGCAATACTAGAATTAGCTTTCATATCATTAACTAAAAATATCACATAACCTTTACTGGTAATTGCTACCATAGAACGATTAATTGCACCTTTACAAGCAAATTCACCCAAAGCTTTACAAATATCTTTAAATTGACCTTGACTATAAAATCTGCCATTACCTCCCACAACATTATAATTAAGTAAATTAGATCCTCTTTTCCCAATCCCAATAGTAGCAACACGTTGACTAGGACTACCCCCAGAAATAGCAAATGAAGAACGCCGACTTTTAAAAGCACCAGAATATTCCACCCCACGGGAAATATTTAAACCTTGGGGTTTATTCACCGTATCTATATAATCAGCGTTAATAGCTGCAATTGGTTTTCTACTATTCAATTGAGAATTTTCATCAGCTACCAATTGACTAAAAAATTTAGGTATATATTGTCTTTTAAAATTTCCTCTACTATCTTTAGCATAGATTTGATGAGCTAAACCCACATTCACCTTAAAATCCAACTTTGGTGATTTAGGATTAAACAGAATTACATGATTAATTCCCCTAGAATATCTTTCCCCTTGATTATTAGTCTTAAAAAATTCAATACTAAAACCAGGATTATTACCAGCGCATTTTTGAGATTTTTTTGGTGCGGCTGATTTTGGTACAGAATTAGCTACCATATCATCACAACCTAATATTAACCCTGCGCTACTAATTAAAATAGATAATAAAAACAATTTTTTCATGGATAAAATTTCCAATTCATTGATAATTCAATAACTTTTATTTTCTAGACTATCACCTGTCATCTAAATAAAAAACCCGCCACAGAAAAACTATAGCGGGAAATATGAAAAATTGCAGTTATGGGTAATGTAAAATTCAGACTTGCAAATTTTATTTACGCCATTCCAAAACAGCTTCTTCCTTAGTATTGGTATTGCGAGAAGGTGTTTCCCTCTCAAACTTCATGTGAATAGAACGACTTTGTTCACCATCAGCAGCTACAGCCAAAATTGGGTAATCAATTAAACCATCTTGGAAGGACATTTGGAAGCGGAATGTACCATCTGGATTGAGTTTAATGGGACGACCACCAATAGTTACATTTGCATCTGGTTCAGTTGCACCATATACAATCAATTCTGCATCAGCAATTAACCAGAATTTGCGAGGACGGACTGGAACAGCAGAAGCGGAGAAACCAACCCCAGACATACCTACACCAGACATATTGATTCCAGATGCAGTGGGAACTGCCCACATACCCACACCAGATGGGAAGATGTAAGAACTAATTGCTTGTTCTGGAGTTACAGAACCAGGTACGTGCTGCATAGAACCGAACAGAGAACCAGCCACCCGTTGCGCTTCAGCAGATTCTGCCATCCCAAAGATTTGGTCATAAATGGGGTTGCCATTTGCACCAACAGGAGTAGTAGCAATTTTCTTAGCTGGGGGAACAAGTTCGTACTTGGTCTGACCACGTAAATCTTCTTCAAAGTCTACAGTGATGAAGACATCTTCAATCCAGTCAGAAGGATAAACGGGGGGAATGTGAACTCTAGCGGAACGAGCTAAGATCAACCAACCACCATCGGGAGTACGATAACCAATGTCAATCACATAATCCCGATCGCTGACAGGAATAGGTAAATACCATTCTCTGGCTAGTTCGTCCGCTGGATATTCCTGGATGCTGTGAGGACTTTGATTATCAATATCAATGTCAGTAACATCATAAATCCGCAATGCTAATTGCTGACCACCTTGACGACGCAATTCTTCTTTATGTTCGTTAGGGATATCCCAATATGTGTAAGCCCACTGAGGATCACGTGGTAACAAAACAATGCGGCTGTCACCATAACCACCTGGTAAGTCTGCTAGTCCCTCATCTACGTCAGCGAGAGAACCACCAGTCCGATCTTCTTGACCTAATTCAAATTTAGCTGCTTCCACGGTTTCTTGTGCCTCCGGTGAGCGAGATGGACTAAGGGAAAGTTTGTTACTTTGAACTTCTTGAATTGATGCTAACAATTGAGATTTACGCATCCGGCTATAGCGAGAAATGCCATATTCACTAGCAACTTTGCGGAGTTGTCTTAATGTCATTTCCTCTAGCGGTGGGCGTTCTTTTGCCATTTTTTTGGCCTCCAGTAGTTTTAAATTATTTATCCGGGTTTAAAATTGTGCCTGTCCCAGATTAATTTCTTATTACTGACTCCTGGTTTGCCCAGTTGATAAGTGTTTTAATTTGTTTTTAAATTGAGCTTTACAACCATCTGATTCTTGGTTATGCCATGATTAGCATTTCTTTGGGATCAGGGATTTACTTTTGTTATGGAAATACTAACAGGTATTCATGCCTAGTGATCAAGGGGTATGAAGACGGTTTTTTAACTATTTCACGTATTTATTAGCTCTTTGGGGATCAATATGTTATGAAACTTTGACATATTGATCTTTCACCTGATCAAATTGTCATCAATTCATAACATAAATATTAAAACTACAATTTTTGCACAGAATTTCCAATTCGATGATCTGGTTCTGGCTGGGAGTAAATTAACTTAGTAGTTCTTCGACCTGATGTTGACTCCATAACTTTCTATATAGTCCTTGCTGTTCAATTAGTTCTGTGTGCTTACCAATTTGAACTATTTTGCCCTGGTTCAACACGATAATTTTGTCAGCAGTGGCAGCGGCGGAAAGTTGATGAGTAATAAAAAGCACTGTTTTTTGTTGAGTACCACCGGAGAGATTATTCAGGATTTGAGTGGCTGTTTGATTATCTACACTGGAAAGAGCATCATCCAAAATTAAAACTGGGGCATCAATTAACATTGCCCTAGCTAAAGCAGTACGTTGTCTTTGACCTCCAGAAAGAGTTATTCCTCTTTCACCGACAATTGTTTCATATTTTTGGGGGAAATTGTCTACTTCTGACTCTATTTGAGCAAGACGAGCCGCCGTTTCTACATTTTCTTGATCACTGACGGGATCGCCATAGCGGATATTATTTTTGATAGTAGTGCTGAACAAGAAACTATCTTGAGGTACATAGGCGATCGCACCACGTAAATCATTTAAAACTATTTTAGTAATATCCAAACCATCTAAAAATAATTGTCCCGGTGCAATATCCAACAACCGAGGTAAAGCATTAGCTAAAGTTGATTTTCCCGAACCGATAGCCCCAACAATAGCTACAACTTCCCCAGGAGAGATACTAAAATTGAGATTATCCAAAGCCGGAGTATTAGCACCAGGGTATGTATAACAGAGATTTTTTGCTGTTATTTCCCCTTTCACCGTACTAATTGGTAAATTAATCGCATCATGTGGGTCTTGGATTTTTGGTGTCACACTAAAAATTGATTCCAAACGGTCAATACTGACTTCACCTCTTTGATAAGCAGTAATTGTGAATCCTAGTAAAGCAGTCGGGAAAACCAAGCGCTCAACATAGATTAAAAGTGCCAAAAAATCTCCCACTGCTAGAGTTCCCGCAGAGATTCGCATCGTTCCCAACCAGATAATGATCAAAGAACTAATATTAGCCAAACCACCGATCAGCGGAAATAGAGTATTACGAGTTTGAGCTAACGTGAGGTTAGCCGTTAATAGAGCCTGATTTTTCTTCTGAAAAGCACGACGCTCATTTTCTTCCTGAGCGTAAATTTTAATCAAAGAAATACCGCTAATATCTTCTTGAATCAGCTGACTCATATCCGAGAGTTGTTCTTGTACAGCAGCTTGTTGTTGACGTAAACGATTGCTAAACAGATGTACCAACAAAAACATAAACGGATAAACTGCTAGAGACGCTAAAGTCAGATCCGCACTAATAGATAGCATCACCGGCAGAGTCAGAGTGTAAGCAAAGAAAGTGTTTGCTAAACTCAAGACCGCAAAACCCACAAGCCTTCTGACATTTTCCACATCACTGGTAGCACGACTAATTAAGTCTCCAGGAGTATTACTAGCAAAATATGCTGGTTCGAGTTTCAGTAAATGCTGAAAAATGCGCTGCTTGAGTTCAAATTCCACTTGACGACCCACACCAAAAATCCAGATTCGGGAAGCCATCCGCATCATCCACATTGCGGAACTCAGTGAAATAATTATGATTACATAGCGTAGTACCTGATCCAAGCTAAAAGTTGTTGATAGTGTATCTACCCCAGAGCGAATCAGCAAAGGGATATAAACACCCAGCCCATTGACAGACAACAAGGCAATAATACCTAAAGCTGTTTCCTGCCAATGGGGACGTAGATAACTACCGAGTTTAGCAAGCCGTCGAGATTGTGCCATTTAAGCCATTTTACAAATTGATCATCCTAAACCTTGAAGCCTTTAGTTTAAGTCATATAGTTTCTAGTTTAGGTCGGTAATTAGTAAATTAATTACCTTTTGTCTGTGGATAATTATTCTGAGAGGAAGTGCAATTAACACTCCAGTTACAGAAAATCCTGACATTGTTCAATTCAACGTCCAAAATCTTAAATCCTACTAAGCACGCCCACGCAAGAAAATGTAAATTTGGTTAAGGTAACTTTCCCATACTTGGGTAGTTAGTTGTAGAGTTTCTGCATTAGGTACAAAATCTTCTACACGCAAACCCCTGGCGGTAATAGCTTGAGGATTTTGTAACAGATAAGATGGTATTTGCACATTTGCCCCAGGTAAGATGCCACCAGACATAACATCAGATATGCTATTGGCATTATTTATCTGTGGTTCAAAAGCCACCAACGAGGGAGAGGGAACTATAGCAGCAATAGGTGATCTGACTAAAAAATAAGCAATAGCAGGTGTACTGGACAATAACAAAATTGTCAGCGCCCAACCTAGCAGATATCCTCCTGGTTTTTCTATTCCCCCGCCTTTAATTTTCTGGGCAGCAATTATCAACATTAAAGAAGCAGCCCCCAAAGGTTTGAGAGGGAAAGATATAAATCGCCACAAAGAGGCAACCGCTGGTTCACTAGGAGTCAAAAAGGCCAAAGCTAGGATCACAACTACAATCCCTAAAACAAATCGGCCAAAAAAGTTTACTGCTGGATAAAATCGTTGGAACAAAGAATAGGCAACAACAGCAATTAGCAGCCACAGTAAGACTCGGCTTAGTAATTGAAACATAAATAATTCACTCTCTAATTTTCTCGTGCGGCTAGTCTAGAAGATACGGGAAATGGGTTTATTTTATCGTCAAACTGTCATTTCTCGGTGACTTAAAAATAACTTAACCCTCACGGACACAAACTAGCGTCGTAGTGATTTTAGTGCAATTTTTTGACACTGAGTGTAATATTTGGAATTTTTCAAAAGACTAACCTAGCACCAGTAAACTAAATTAGTTGAGTAGTCGTCAATTTGTAAAAAGGAAAAACTATGTCACTGCCAAAGCCTACTATTTTGGTGACAGGAGGAGCTGGATATATTGGTTCTCATGCTGTACTAGCTCTAGTCCAAACTGGCTATCAGGTTGTAATCCTTGATAACCTCGTTTATGGGCATCGAGATTTAGTAGAAAAGGTTTTGCAGGTAGAGCTAATAGAAGGTGATATAGAAGATCGTCTTCTGCTGGATCATATTTTCAAAACCCGCAAAATAGACGCTGTTATGCACTTTTCAGCTTATACCTATGTAGGCGAGTCAGTAAATAATCCTGATAAATACTACCGCAATAATGTTTTAGGTACTCTCACATTGTTAGAAGCGATGTTGGCAGCGTCCATTAATAAGTTTGTTTTTTCCTCCACCTGTGCCACTTATGGAGTACCAAAATTCATCCCCCTAACAGAAGATCATCCTCAAAATCCAATTAATCCCTATGGGATGACAAAGTTAATGGTAGAGCAGATTCTGGCTGATTTTGATCTTGCTTATGGTTTAAAATCCGTACGTTTCCGCTATTTTAATGCGGCTGGGGCTGATCCTAATGGGTTATTAGGAGAGGATCACAATCCAGAATCTCATTTGATACCTTTGGTGTTACAGACAGCTTTGGGTAAGAGAGAATCTATTTCAGTTTTCGGTACAGATTACTCTACTCCTGATGGTACTTGCATTCGTGATTATATCCATGTCTGTGATTTAGCAGATGCCCATGTTTTGGGTTTAAAATATTTACTTCAAGGTGGTAACAGTGAAGTTTTCAATTTAGGTAATGGTAATGGCTTCTCTGTCAAGGAAGTGATTGCAGCCGCCCAAGAAGTAACGGGAATAAATATACCTGTAAAAGAGTGCAATCGCCGTCCTGGAGACTCTCCTATTCTGATTGGTAGTAGTGAGAAAGCTAAAAATACACTAAATTGGCAACCCAAGTATCCAGGTATAAAAGAAATAGTTGCACACGCCTGGCAGTGGCATCAAAAAAGACATAAGTAGGTGATCAGTAATGGGAGTAAGTCAAATAATAAAATTTTGCTTATTTACCTATCTATGAATTGCCTCTTCTCAGGGTTTGAACCAAGAAACCTATCATACCTATTGATAAAATCAGAATCATACCGATAATTACAGGTTGCAACGAATTTTGTAAATTTTTATTTTGATTAGTATTTGTAACAGTATTAACGGTATTAACAGTTGATGGAGTTGTTAAAGCCTTACCTGCTGCCACAGTGACCTGAAACTTTAACTCAAAAGGTTGAAAACTTCCCGCTGTATTTGGCCTGCCACTGAGTTGTAATTCATAAATTCCTGGTTTAGGAAAAGTAATTACCGCTCCTGGTATGCCTTCATAACGTTCAACTTGGATAGCCTTTAAAGCAGGTTCAAGCAGAGCAGGTTCTCCTGGTGCATGAGGTTCGGCATAAACAGCCAACTGACAGTCACACTCTTTCAGCGGAAGTACCTTACCACCTCTGCGAGTGAGAGCAAACCAAGTATCCGCAGGTTCACCAGCGCGAGGGTTATCATTAGGTTCAATATGAATCGTACCACCGACATCACCGGATATTTTTACTGTATGAGCAGAAACTGTAGGAGCTAAATTAAATAGTATAAGTGATAAAAATATTAATAATTTTGATTTCATGATACAAGGTTAATAATTATTAATTGGCGGATCAAGCCTATTATCTTTCACCTGTCTTTGGACTAATATAAAATTTTTCAAGATTTAAAATTGACCAAAAGAAGGGAGAGCGCACCAGAAAAACAGTCAGCGTCAAGAATAATAAAAGTAAAGCAGCTAATTTATTTCCCCAATTCAATCTTAAAGCACCCAAGTAATGAGAACCAATCAAAACTGCATGAATAGAACTTAATAACAAAGCTGGAACACTCATAAGATGTATTCTACGCCAAAGTTTCCCCAACGACTTTTGCAGAAAATCAAAACTTGTGAAAGCAGCAGGACTCATGAAAATCAAAGCCAAAATGCCAAAACTCATTCCCCATTGAAATTCTGGCGTTAAAAACCAAAAAGATTCAAAATTCCACTCTAAAGAATGTTCCACACTGTGAATAGAATGTGCCAGCGACATTACAAAAGCTCCCACTCCCAAAGCACGACGATAACGCATAGGCGATGCCCATAAACTGCTAATAGGACGAGCAATAAGGGAAAAAAATAAGCAAATTAAGGCAGCGTGTCCACTATAGTCTACCATTGTGTCACCAGTTCTTAATAAGGTAAGTATGCCAATTATTAGCGTTACCCAACCACCTAGACGAAACAACTTGCTACGTTTATCCTTACTAATCAAAAAAGTAGAAATTCCTACGCCTAACATAGTAGGTAGAGTTCCTAAACCAAAAGCTAACATGGTGATAGTGCCTTGCCATAAATTACCTGTAGCTGCGGCTTTAATTTGAGCAGCATATAAAAAACCGCAAGGCATTAAACCCCAAGTCATACCTAACAGAGCAGGTGTCCACCATTTTGTATGTAAGGATAACTTCACCATCCCTGCACTAAGTTGGTTATGTAGATTACCTTTTAAAAAAGGATGTAATAAAGGAATACGGGGTAGTAAATCTGGCTTAACTTGTTCTAAACCAAACCAGATGAGCATTACACCTGTAATTATTGCTATCCAGCGACGAAAATCACTACCAACACCTGCTAAATAGCCACCTTCAACTAATACTGAACCAATAGCACCAATACCCGCACCAACGAAAGCATAACTAATAATTCTACCTATGTTTAACAGGGCATGAAATTTGAATTGCTGTTGCCAACTTTGGGTTTCTTGTTGATGAGAAAGAGAAAAAGCTACTGTTAAAGGTCCGCACATCCCAAAGCAGTGTCCAAAACTTCCTAAAAAGCCAAGGATGGTAATTAACAGTAAATCTAACATAATTGAAGTTCTGATTCCTGGGTTGTGAGTTCTGAGGTAGAAGTCAGAACTTTTATAGATGGAAACTTTACTTTAAATTTGCAATTGTGTCAAAAGACAATCTGTCAAACCCAAATTCAATAAGATGACCAAACCACGAAATTTTCATGACCAACACCTGAATCAATTGATGTTGCGTCTTTTCAAAAATCTTTATTAATAGGATAATTTGGAGAGTGACAGAAGATGGTTATCCCGAACACATGTTAAACAATGAATGCGTAACTTATTTTCAATCAGTAGTCACCCATTGTAATAGTATAAAAACCAAAAAACAAAAACCCCTCTATTAATAGAGAGGAGGGTTTTGTGTGAATTATTGCCCTGGCATCGAGCTATTTTGGCGTGGGGCAACCCCCAGACTATCGTGGCCGCAACAGCGTTTCACCTCTGAGTTCGGGAAGGGGTCAGAGTGGTTCCACCGCGCAATAGACACCAGGAAAACTTTTAATTGCTAATTTGTAATTCGTAATTCGTAATTCGTGATTAAAGAATTAAAAATAACAAATCAAACAGCAACCCTGAAGACTGCAAGTAACGCGAAATATGATTGACCAATGAGATGAGAGGTCAAGCCCTCGGTCTGTTAGGACTTCTCAGCTACATACATTACTGTACTTCCACTTAAAGCCTATGAACGGGTGTTCTGCCCGTGACCTTACCTACTTAAAGTAGTGAGAACACTCATCTTGAGGTGGGCTTCCCACTTAGATGCTTTCAGCGGTTATCCGCTCCGAACGTGGCTACCCAGCGTCTACTGTTGGTACAATAACTGGTACACCAGCGGTTCGTTCCTCCCGGTCCTCTCGTACTAAGGAGGACTCCTCTCAATGTTCTTACGCCTGCACCGGATATGGACCGAACTGTCTCACGACGTTCTGAACCCAGCTCACGTACCGCTTTAATGGGCGAACAGCCCAACCCTTGGGACGTACTTCCGCCCCAGGCTGCGATGAGCCGACATCGAGGTGCCAAACCTCCCCGTCGATGTGAACTCTTGGGGGAGATCAGCCTGTTATCCCTAGAGTAACTTTTATCCGTTGAGCGACGGCCATTCCATGCTGAACCGTCGGATCACTAAGGCCTACTTTCGTACCTGTTCGACTTGTCGGTCTTACAGTCAAGCTCTCTTATTGCCTTTACACTCGCCGCACGGTTTCCAAGCGTGCTGAGAGAACCTTTGCGCGCCTCCGTTACCTTTTAGGAGGCGACCGCCCCAGTCAAACTGCCCACCTGAAACTGTCCTCTCTCCGGCTGACGGAGATGAGTTAGAATTCTAGCTTCGCCAGAGTGGTATCTCACCGTTAGCTCCCTTCTCCCCACAAGGAGAAGTTCATCGCTTCCCACCTATCCTGCGCAAGCCAAGCCCGAACACAATTCCAGGCTACAGTAAAGCTTCATAGGGTCTTTCTGTCCAGGTGCAGGCAGTCCGTATCTTCACAGACATTCCTATTTCGCCGAGTCTCTCTCTGAGACACCATCCAGATCGTTACGCCTTTCGTGCGGGTCGGAACTTACCCGACAAGGAATTTCGCTACCTTAGGACCGTTATAGTTACGGCCGCCGTTCACCGGGGCTTCAGTCGCTAGCTTCATGTTGCCACTGACCAACTTCCTTAACCTTCCGGCACTGGGCAGGCGTCAGCCCCCATACGTCCTCTTTCGAGTTTGCGGAGACCTGTGTTTTTGGTAAACAGTCGCCTGGATCTCTTCACTGCGACCCACTCTCGTGGGCACCCCTTCTTCCGAAGTTACGGGGCCATTTTGCCGAGTTCCTTAGAGAGAGTTATCTCGCGCCCCTTGGTATTCTCAACCTCCCTACCTGTGTCGGTTTCGGGTACGGGTAAGATATCTTCATCACATTACTAGCTTTTCTTGACACTATCCTTCACCAAACGGAGTTCGTAAACCCCTCCCAAACCAATCAGGGTATGGCTATCTTTCATGCGTCCCTAGCAATGCTCCCATATCTTAGTCAGGGATTGTTGACCCTGTGTCCATCGACTACGCCTTTCGACCTCGCCTTAGGTCCCGACTAACCCAGAGTGGACGAACCTGGCTCTGGAACCCTTAGGGTTTCGGGGCATTGGATTCTCACCAATGTTTGCGCTACTCAAGCCGACATTCTCACTTCCGTTTCGTCCACAGCTGCTCGCCGCTACTGCTTCTCCCTACTACGGAACGCTCCCCTACCGATTAATGTTTAGTTAATCCCACAGCTTCGGTACATCACTTAGCCCCGTTCATTTTCGGCGCAGGATCGCTTGACTAGTGAGCTATTACGCACTCTTTCAAGGGTGGCTGCTTCTAGGCAAACCTCCTAGTTGTCTGTGCAATCCCACCTCCTTTATCACTTAGTGATGATTTGGGGACCTTAGCTGGTGGTCTGGGCTGTTTCCCTCTTGACGATGAAGCTTATCCCCCACCGTCTCACTGGCAATGTGTTCACTGGGTATTCTGAGTTTGTCTCGATTTGGTACCGGTCTCCCAGCCCGCACCGAAACAGTGCTTTACCCCCCAGTTTTAATCATTACCGCTGCGCCTCAACACATTTCGGGGAGAACCAGCTAGCTCCTGGTTCGATTGGCATTTCACCCCTAACCACAACTCATCCGCCGATTTTTCAACATCGGTCGGTTCGGACCTCCACTTGGTGTTACCCAAGCTTCATCCTGGCCATGGTTAGATCACCAGGGTTCGGGTCTATAAATACTGATTATCGCCCTCTTCAGACTCGGTTTCCCTTTGGCTCCAGCATTCTCGCTTTAACCTACCAGTACCTATAAGTCGCCGGCTCATTCTTCAACAGGCACGCGGTCATCCGTTAAATCGGACTCCCACTGCTTGTAGGCTAACGGTTTCATGTTCTATTTCACTCCCCTTCCGGGGTTCTTTTCACCTTTCCCTCGCGGTACTTGTTCACTATCGGTCACACAGTAGTATTTAGCCTTACGAGATGGTCCTCGCTGATTCACACGGAATTTCTCGTGCTCCGTGCTACTCGGGATTCAGCTACTATCCTTCAACTTTCGACTACAGGACTTTCACCCCCTCTGGTGCAGTATTTAGCTGCTTCGTCTAGTCTCTAGATTCGATATCGCTGTCCCACTACCCCAACAAGTAAACCTGTTGGTTTAGGCTCTTCCCCTTTCGCTCACCACTACTCAGGGAATCTCTTTTGATTTCTCTTCCTCCAGCTACTAAGATGTTTCAATTCGCTGGGTTGGCTCTTTCCTGTCTATATATTCAACAGGCAGTATATAGGGTTGCCCCATTCGGACACTTCCGGCTCTCAGTTTGCTTCCAACTCCCCGGAACTTTTCGTAGGTAACCACGTCCTTCTTCGCCTCTGTGTGCCTAGGTATCCACCATTAGCCCTTATTAGCTTGACCACAATCCATTGGTTTCTTCCATCTGACAGTCTTTCGACTGCCTGCTTCGCGTTACTATGCAGTTTTCAAGGTTCTGACTGGCTTTCACCAGCAGTCTAGCTTTTCACTAGTTGCTGATTTTTTCCAAATGTGGAGATTAGCGGACTCGAACCGCTGACATCCTGCTTGCAAAGCAGGCGCTCTACCAACTGAGCTAAACCCCCAAGAACAATTCAAAAGTCAAAAGTAATTATTTTTGATTTTTGAATTCCTTCAGGTGGGCCATCCTGGACTCGAACCAGGGACCTCACCCTTATCAGGGGTGCGCTCTAACCACCTGAGCTAATAGCCCTTAATCGAACCAAATATATAGTTTGAAAGAATATAAAACAATCTACGACCGACCTAGAGTAGACCAATTTAGTCTCTAATTGCTGATTGCTTTCGATTTCTAAATGGATTAGGTCTCCCTAAAAAGGAGGTGATCCAGCCACACCTTCCGGTACGGCTACCTTGTTACGACTTCACCCCAGTCACCAGTCCTACCTTCGGCATCCCCCTCCTTGCGGTTGGGGTAATGACTTCGGGCGTGACCAACTTCCATGGTGTGACGGGCGGTGTGTACAAGGCCCGGGAACGAATTCACTGCAGTATGCTGACCTGCAATTACTAGCGATTCCTCCTTCACGAAGGCGAGTTGCAGCCTTCGATCTGAACTGAGCTACGGTTTATGAGATTTGCATCACATCGCTGTGTAGCTGCCCTTTGTCCGTAGCATTGTAGTACGTGTGTAGCCCAAGGCGTAAGGGGCATGCTGACTTGACGTCATCCTCACCTTCCTCCGGTTTGTCACCGGCAGTCTCTCTAGAGTGCCCAACTTAATGCTGGCAACTAAAAACGAGGGTTGCGCTCGTTGCGGGACTTAACCCAACATCTCACGACACGAGCTGACGACAGCCATGCACCACCTGTCTCTGCGCTCCCGAAGGCACTCTCAGCTTTCACCGAGATTCGCAGGATGTCAAGCCTTGGTAAGGTTCTTCGCGTTGCATCGAATTAAACCACATACTCCACCGCTTGTGCGGGCCCCCGTCAATTCCTTTGAGTTTCACACTTGCGTGCGTACTCCCCAGGCGGGATACTTAACGCGTTAGCTACGGCACGGCTCGGGTCGATACAAGCCACGCCTAGTATCCATCGTTTACGGCTAGGACTACTGGGGTATCTAATCCCATTCGCTCCCCTAGCTTTCGTCCCTCAGTGTCAGTTACGGCCTAGCAGAACGCTTTCGCCACCGGTGTTCTTCCTAATATCTACGCATTTCACCGCTACACTAGGAATTCCTTCTGCCCCGAACGTACTCTAGTTCTGTAGTTTCCACTGCTTTTATCTGGTTGAGCCAAATTCTTTAACAGCAGACTTTCAGTTCCACCTGCGGACCCTTTACGCCCAATCATTCCGGATAACGCTTGCATCCTCCGTATTACCGCGGCTGCTGGCACGGAGTTAGCCGATGCTTATTCCTCAAGTACCGTCATTTTTTTCTTCCTTGAGAAAAGAGGTTTACGACCCAAGAGCCTTCCTCCCTCACGCGGTATTGCTCCGTCAGGCTTTCGCCCATTGCGGAAAATTCCCCACTGCTGCCTCCCGTAGGAGTCTGGGCCGTGTCTCAGTCCCAGTGTGGCTGATCATCCTCTCAGACCAGCTACTGATCGTCGCCTTGGTAGTCCCTTACACTACCAACTAGCTAATCAGACGCGAGCTTATCTTCAGGCAATAAATCTTTCACCTTCCGGCATATCCGGTATTAGCAGTCGTTTCCAACTGTTGTCCCCGACCTAAAGCCAAATTCTCACGCGTTACTCACCCGTCCGCCACTATCTCCGAAGAGACCGTTCGACTTGCATGTGTTAAGCATACCGCCAGCGTTCATCCTGAGCCAGGATCAAACTCTCCGTTTTGGTTTGTTTGTAGCTCTTTCGACTGATTTAATACCTCAGTCAGGTAGTAATTATCTTTACTTGACGCAGGACTTGTTATATACTGTCTTTCAAACTATATTATTTTCAAGGTTCGGTGTCCTTCCGAGTCCGCTCTTTGGCGGCTCTCTGTCCGGCACTTAATTAATATAACGAACCTCCTTTGGTTTGTCAACTCTTTTTTCAAAGTTTTTTGGGAAAAATTTTTTTAACGGCTGAAAGCTGCTCAGAATGGTAGTTTTAGGAAACAATGGTTTAGGAATTGTTGACTTAAGGAAGAGTAGATAGTGAATTTTCAGTCAGTAATAGCGGTTTTACATCAATTTTGGGGTGAGCGTGGTTGTCTGATTGCTCAACCCTATGACATGGAGAAGGGAGCGGGAACTAAGAACCCACAAACTTTTTTAAGGGCTTTGGGGCCAGAGCCGTGGGCTGTGGCTTATATTGAACCTTGTCGTCGTCCGACGGATGGACGTTACGGGGAAAATCCGAATCGGTTTCAACATTATTATCAGTACCAAGTTTTGATTAAGCCTTCGCCAGATAACATTCAAGACATTTATCTTGATTCTTTGAGAGCTTTGGGTATTCGTCCAGAGGATCATGATGTGCGGTTTGTGGAGGATAATTGGGAGGATGCAACTGTAGGGGCTTGGGGTACTGGTTGGGAAGTGTGGCTGGATGGGATGGAAATTACCCAGTTTACTTACTTCCAACAATGTGGGGGTATTGATTGCCGTCCGGTGTCTATTGAGATTACCTATGGTTTAGAGAGATTGGTGATGTATCTTCAGCAGGTGGAGTCTATTACTAAGATTCAATGGACAGATGATATTACCTACGGGGATGTTTTTCTTCAGGCTGAGATTGAGCAGTGTACTTATAATTTTGAAGCCTCGAATCCTGAGATGCTGCTGAATCTATTTAATATGTATGAGCAGGAAGCATCCCAATTGACTGAACGGGGTTTGGTTTTACCTAGTTTGGATTATGTGATGAAGTGTTCCCATACTTTTAATTTGCTGGATGCCAGAGGTGTAATTTCGGTGACGGAACGGACTCGCTATATTGCTAGGATTCGTCATTTGGCTAGGAAGGTTGCTCATTTATATGTTGAACAAAGAGAAAAATTGGGTTTCCCGTTACTTAAAAATGGCGTAAGTTTAACAGTAGGCTAAGTGTTAAATTTTGTAACTCCTCCGATTGTGGGGGAGTCTTTTTTAAATCCAACAATGATGGTGTGTGTGAAATGGTTAATATCAGTGAAGCTTTAGAACCTATTGCGGCTTGGTTTCGTTCTTTGGGTGTTCCTGAACCTGTTGTGCATTGGGGACATCCAGTAATGATGGGGATTGTGATTTTTGTGGTGGGTACTTTTGTAGGTGTGTCTGGTTGGCGAGGTAAATTACTACAAAATACAGATAAGGATGCTGCTGTCAAAAGTAAGAATGCCCATCGTCTGTTAGCACCTTGGTTATTTATATTTTTGGCTGGTGGTTATACAGGTGGTGTGTTGTCTTTGGTAATGCAGCAGAAACCGCTTTTTGAGAGTCCTCATTTTTGGACTGGTTCAATTGTGCTTTTACTGTTGTTGGTTAATGGTGCAATTTCTCTAAGTGGGTTTTTTGGAGATAAAGCCGGTTTGCGGGCTTTTCATGCCTATTTAGGGAGTACAGCACTTTTGATTTTATTTGTTCATGCTGTATTAGGATTCAATTTGGGTATATCTTTGTAGGATTGATATTTTCCAGATTTTGATTTTTGTTGGGTTGCGCTGTTGCTGAACCCAACCTACATTTTTATTTATATTTTATGATGCCAAGTAATAGTGTAATTATTTGTCTTGCCTATATTTTAGGGTTGCTGTTTACGGTATTTCCTTGGGGTGGTGTGTGGGTTTTTGGACTGGGGATATTAGCCGCAGTTTTTTTTCGTGCGATTTATATTAATTTCCAAAAATTAACTCAAAAAAGGGATAAATCTCTTACAAAAGGTAGGTCAGGAAATAATCTTCCTCTGGCTACTCCCCATCCTAATGTCTGGTTGATAGCTGGTTTTGTGGGTTTGTTGGCTACTTTTTATTTTCAATTGCGAGTACCACAGCCAGGTACAAAGGATATTAGTCAGTTTATTTCTGATGAAAATAATAGTAACCAAGAACAGTTAGTAATTGTACGTGGTAATGTTGCGAGTAATCCTCGTTTAACTCGTAGTCAAAGGGGGCAATTTTGGCTAGAAGCGACGCAGTTGGATGAGGTGAAAAATGATCAAGGTGCTTCTGATGTGCCACAAGGAGTGACAGGTAAGTTATATGTGACTGTGCCGATATTGCAGGCGACTGGTTTATATCCTAGTCAAGAAATTGCGGTGACAGGGATGTTGTATAAACCAAAAGCTGCGGCAAATCCTGGGGCTTTTGATTTTCAAAAGTATCTGAAACAGGAGGGTACTTTTGCGGGTTTGGTTGGTAAACAAATCAATATTATTGATGAGGAAAGAAAATGGGGATGGTGGCAGGTTCGGGAACAAATTGTAAAATCGCAAGTTCGTTTTTTAGGTGTTCCTGAAGGGCCTTTAGTGAGTGCGATGGTTTTGGGGGGTAAGGCTGTTGATTTACCTTATGATGTGCGGGATTTATTTGTAAAGGTTGGTTTAGCTCATGCTTTGGCTGCTTCTGGTTTTCAAACTTCGTTAATTTTGGGGATAATTTTACAGTTAACTAGAAAGGCCAATAAAGGAATTCAAATTTTTTGTGGTGGGTTGGGCTTAATTTCTTTCTTATGTTTGGCGGGTTTTCAAGCTTCGGTACTTAGGGCAGTAATTATGGGTTTTGCTGCTTTAATTGGGTTGGCTTTGGAGAGAAAAGTTCGACAATTAGGATCTTTATTATTAGCTGCTACTTTATTATTAGTATTTAATCCTGTTTGGATTTGGGATTTAGGTTTTCAACTGAGTTTTTTAGCAACTTTGGGGTTGATTGTTACAGCTACGCCGATAACTAAACGTTTGGATTGGTTACCTCCCATTATTGCTTCTTTAATTGCTGTTCCTTTGGCAGCTACGATTTGGACTTTACCTTTACTTTTAAATATTTTTAGTGTGGTTGCTGTTTATAGTGTGCCGTTAAATATTATTACTACGCCGTTAATTTCTGTGATTAGTATTGGTGGGATGATTAGTGGTTTGGCAAGTTTAATTTTGCCGGATTTAGGTAGCACTTTAGCTAGTTTTTTATATTATCCCAGTCATTGGCTAATTAAAATTGCTGAATTTTTTGCTATTTTGCCAGGAAGTTCGGTTGCTGTTGGGAGTATTTCTACTTGGCAGATGCTGATAATTTACGGGTTAATTATTCTGACTTTGTTGATGCGCTGGTGGCAAAAAAGATGGTGGCTTGCGGGTTTAATGGCTGTAGTTTTGATTGTTGTTCCTGTTTGGCATTCGACGAATAATTTGTTAAGAATTACATTATTAGCGACTGATAAAGAACCGGTTTTGGTAATTCAAGATAAGGGCAAAATAACTTTAATTAATAGTAGTGATGAAGGTACGGGACGGTTTACAATTTTGCCGTTTCTACAACAACAGGGAATTAATAAAATTGATTTAGCAATTGCTAGTAAATTTCTGGTTAATGAAAATGATGCTTGGCTAGAAATTCTGCACAGTTTACCAATTAAAAATTTTTATGCTTACGCTTCTAAATTAGAAAATAATCTGGAGATTCAAGCTATTCAACAAAAACTACAAAAGCATCAAGGAATTTATCAACCTTTAGCATTAGGTCAGGTTGTCAATATTAGTGCTGGTATTGCCCAATTTGTAAATGATACTTTACCGATTTTAAAGCTACAAATTTTTGGACAAAATTGGTTATTGGTTGGTACTGTTAAATCTCAACAAATAGAACAATTAGTTAAAAATGGTGATTTATCTTCTCCCCAAGTGCTTTGGTGTCCACCGGAATCTTTACAGGATTTGGTGGAGGTGCTAAAACCATCTGTGGCGATCGCAACTACAAATAATCTGAATAGTAAAACTTTATCTGCTATCAGTAAAGGAAATACTAAATTGTTTTTTACTGGTAGAGATGGGGCAATTCAATGGACACCTAATGGTGATTTTGAGGCTTTTATTCAGGTGACAGAAAACAAATCTTCTAATTTGTAGTCAGTTATCAAATAGAATGCTATTATGTTTAATGGGGTATGATAAAGATATCCTTGTTCACTAAGGTTCAGTGAATTATATAAATGAATAATTTGGAGAGGTGTCCGAGTGGTTGATGGTGACGCACTCGAAATGCGTTTTGGGGAAACCCAACGGGGGTTCGAATCCCCCCCTCTCCGTTGATTTTTGAGGAGTTTTTCTCACGCAGAGGCGCAGAGTCGCAGAGAGAAGATTTTACGTGATATTTAAACAAGATTCGATTGTGTAAGTTACTGATTTTGATAGGGTTGGTAAATCATAGCCTCCTTCTAAGCCAAAGAGGATGTTTGGGGTGATGCTTAAACAGTATTGAGTGAATAAGCCAAAATCTTCGGGTTGTAAGTTTATACTTGCTAAGGGATCGTCTGCTAAGGCATCATATCCGGCGCTAACTATGAGTATGTCTGGTTGAAAGTTGGTTAAAAAGGGGATGATCTTTTTTTCCCAGAGTGGGTTGTAGGTGTTAATGTCGCTACCTGGAAGTATGGGTATGTTTAAAACGTTGTTGTGGAAACCTTGTTCTGATTCTTGGCCAGTACCAGGGTATGCGGGAGATTGATGTAAGGAACAATAGATTATTTGGGGGTTTTTTTCTACTATGGATTGAGTACCGTTACCGTGATGAACGTCCCAGTCGAGGATAGCGACACGGTTAATTTCTGGTTGTTGTAAAGCATATTCAGCGGCAATTGCGACGTTGGAAAATAGGCAAAAGCCCATTCCTCTATCTCTTTCGGCGTGATGTCCTGGTGGCCTTGCTAATACGAATGCAGGTTTATGTCTGCTCAAAACTTCCTGAACTCCATCTAACCAAGCACTGACTGCTAATAATGCTACATCATAGCTGCGGGGAGAAATTGGGGTGTCTCCATCTAAGTAACCTCCACCGTTTTCAGCTATGGCTTTGATGAGTCTGATATGTTCGGTGGTGTGGACTTTTTCTACCCACTGTATGAGGTCTTTGGTGACTGGGGTGGGGTTTACCCATGTAATTTTTTCGGCAAATTCAGCATTTTTTAAGGCTTCTACAATGGCTGTTAACCGTTCTGGTTTTTCAGGATGATAGTTTCCTGTGTCGTGATCTAAAAATTCGTCTGAATAAATAATTGGTAGCATGGTGGGGTGATGTTGGGTTGATTTGTCGGTGATTATACCAAACATCAATTTTCAGGAAGATCAGAAGTCAGAACTAAACGCAGATGTATGCGAATGGATTTGTAGTTTGTTATCTTATATTATTAAGAAATGCGATCGCTTTGATGAAGTAAAAGTGGCTAGAGGGCGATCGCAATATTGAAGTATTTAATTAGTTGGTATGAACCTTAAACAATAGTTCCACTAATGGAATATTGCCCTAAACTTCCGTAATCACTGTATCCTGTCCCTAGTGGATTTCCTTCTCCAGTACCAGTAACGCTTAGGAAATACTGCCCTGCACCTAGAGTAGTGCTAATACTAGCAGACAAATTTCCAACTGGATTAGAACCCAGAATAAATTGACCAGCAGAATTATACAACTCAGCTAAAATGTCTAGGTTAGCACCACGCTCAAAGGCATTAATATCTAAATCAATGTTGCCTGTTGTTGTGGTAAAGCTAAACCAGTCAGAGTCGTTATTGGTTTCGATGATGCCATAGTTTTCTACCACTCCTCCTATACTCGATAAAGCAGCAGCACTAGAGGAATTATCACCATAGTCATCCACTCGATAACCAAATCCATTCTGACTCGTAATAATGGCTAAATCATCTTCTTGATTTTCAGCATCGCTATATTCACCTTGACTCCATTGAGTCAATTCACTATAATAGCCAACGCCCAGAATGGGAGCCCATCCTGTTTCTCCACTACCATGACCTTGATAATATTCAACAGTAGAAGTTCCATCATGGGAAAGTCCTAGTGTATGACCCACTTCATGGCTAATGGCTTCAGCCGTAAATTTCTCATTACCATTCCCAAGATTATCTTCAAAGACAAAGGTGGGAGTATCACTATACCAGTTGAAAGAATCAAGATAAGCTACACCACCTGCACTCCCATACCAAGAACCATCTCCACCAATAGAAACACGAACACCCCATTGAGTATCACTACCACCGCTGTTAATTAACTGATCAGTTGATGGGGCTGCGGTAGTAACATTGACATCAAAAGGGCTAAAATCTTCGGAAACTCGCTGCCAAATTCGCCAAATTGTTTCTAGTTCGGCATTAGAGAAACTAGCGGTATTACCATCCGTATCATAGGCTGCTGTGACAATATTATTTCCATAGCTGTTATTCCATAAAGTTCCGTTGGTAGTATGTCCATCAAAATCGAGATAGATGATATGGTCTGCATCTGAATTGCTATTCAAATTAAAGACTTGGGTAGAGTCAAAGGGGAGATATGTATTAGGTACGGATACATCAGCAATCGCTTCTAAATCACCTTGTGTGGTAGTTAAACTATAAGTACCTGTTGCTCCAGAGCCAAAAGAAGTTGCTCTGACCAGATAATTAACTCCACTCTGAACAGTAAAGCTTAATTCTGAATTAAGACCAGGTCCACCATCATCATCGAAAGAAATGACCTGTCCTGTAGCAGCATTAACTAACTGAAGATAGGTATCAAAGCTACCATCCAGGTTAATCTGTACAGTTTGACCAACAGTCAAATCATCCAACCGATAGTCATCATAATAACTTCCACTACGAGTCGGATTATTACCGTCACTACTACTTAAATCACCAGAAACTTGATCAGCAATCGCTTCTAAATCACCTTGTGTGGTAGTTAAACTATAAGTACCTGTTGCTCCAGAGCCAAAAGAAGTTGCTCTGACCAGATAATTAACTCCACTCTGAACAGTAAAGCTTAATTCTGAATTAAGACCAGGTCCACCATCATCATCGAAAGAAATGACCTGTCCTGTAGCAGCATTAACTAACTGAAGATAGGTATCAAAGCTACCATCCAGGTTAATCTGTACAGTTTGACCAACAGTCAAATCATCCAACCGATGGTCATCATAATAACTTCCACTACGAGTCGGATTATTACCGTCACTACTACTTAAATCACCAGAAACTTGATCAGCAATCGCTTCTAAATCACCTTGTGTGGTAGTTAAACTATAAGTACCTGTTGCTCCAGAGCCAAAAGAAGTTGCTCTGACCAGATAATTAACTCCACTCTGAACAGTAAAGCTTAATTCTGAATTAAGACCAGGTCCACCATCATCATCGAAAGAAATGACCTGTCCTGTAGCAGCATTAACTAACTGAAGATAGGTATCAAAGCTACCATCCAGGTTAATCTGTACAGTTTGACCAACAGTCAAATCATCCAACCGATGGTCATCATAATAACTTCCACTACGAGTCGGATTATTACCGTCACTACTACTTAAATCACCAGAAACTTGATCAGCAATCGCTTCTAAATCACCTTGTGTGGTAGTTAAACTATAAGTACCTGTTGCTCCAGAGCCAAAAGAAGTTGCTCTGACCAGATAATTAACTCCACTCTGAACAGTAAAGCTTAATTCTGAATTAAGACCAGGTCCACCATCATCATCGAAAGAAATGACCTGTCCTGTAGCAGCATTAACTAACTGAAGATAGGTATCAAAGCTACCATCCAGGTTAATCTGTACAGTTTGACCAACAGTCAAATCATCCAACCGATGGTCATCATAATAACTTCCACTACGAGTCGGATTATTACCGTCACTACTACTTAAATCACCAGAAACTTGATCAGCAATCGCTTCTAAATCACCTTGTGTGGTAGTTAAACTATAAGTACCTGTTGCTCCAGAGCCAAAAGAAGTTGCTCTGACCAGATAATTAACTCCACTCTGAACAGTAAAGCTTAATTCTGAATTAAGACCAGGTCCACCATCATCATCGAAAGAAATGACCTGTCCTGTAGCAGCATTAACTAACTGAAGATAGGTATCAAAGCTACCATCCAGGTTAATCTGTACAGTTTGACCAACAGTCAAATCATCCAACCGATGGTCATCATAATAACTTCCACTACGAGTCGGATTATTACCGTCACTACTACTTAAATCACCAGATAGATTTTGAATACTCATATTGTTTTGACTCTTGGGTTTTGTTTCTAACTATTAGACCTCTCCAGAAATTAAAAAGGCCTTATATGGCCTATGTGAGTTGGAGGCGGAAAGAACGCAATCTTGTTTGTAAGGCTAGGACTTGCTGCTCAAGTGAAGTCTGAAAACCTTAAAATGACTGAGGCATTTTTAACTCACATAAGGCGTTTTGTACTATTCTGGAGAAATAATTTGCCGATTTACGACGCTAGTTTACTTCTGTGATGTTTCTGCCAATGCAATTGCAATGTTCAGATTAGACATTATTAAAGCTAAAAAAATGATCAGTAGATTGTTGTTTTTCAGGTTCTTTGTTTTGTTTATGGTTATAGAAAAGACATTCAGTTTTGAATGTAATTTTTATAGCACGCTGTAATAAGAATTGTGTCAAATGTCAATGAAAATATTTTTGTCAATAAATTCTAGAGAATGTCAATATAAAGTGTCAAAATATGAATAAAATGGCAATTACTAGAGAAGAATTTGAACAGGCTTACTCCTCACTAACTAAATCTAAACTCACTAAAACTGAAAAGAATATCTTATGGTGTTTCTTTCAGCACCATGATAAAACTTTTAAAGAAATTGCTGATATTTTATCAGCAGAGTCAAAATATACTAAAGTAATAACCCAAACAAATATAAACTCTATTATGAGTAATATTTATAAAAAATTTGGTGTAACTGTTAAGGTAGGCAAAAAATATCAGCTAATAAATTTATTGAGAGAATATAAACCTAATTTATTCAAAAATATACCAAGAAATAGAAAAAAGATAATAATTAATAATCCCCAACAAGACTTGGCAGATATTGATGTATCAACAAATTTTTATGGACGGTTACAAGATATTAAAAGCCTGGAAAATAAAATTTTAGCAGATAAATATAAACTATTAATATTAACAGGAATTTATGGAATTGGTAAAACTTCCTTAGCTGTTGAATTAGCAAAAAAGATCAAGGGTGAATTTCATTTTTCAATGGGACTATCTCTAGAAAAAGCACCACCTCTAAAAAAAGTCCTCACAAATATCATTAAAATTCTATCAAAACAGAATATAATTGAATTACCACAAGATGTAAATAAATTAATATCCCTGCTAATTGAATATTTCAAAGAATATCGCTGTTTACTGATTTTGGATAATTTAGAAACAATTTTACAATCAGGCGATCGCACAGGTCAATATAAAGATAAATATCAAGAATATAGTCAACTTTTCCACAGTATAATCACAGCAGAACATCAAAGCTGCTTATTATTAACTAGTCGAGAAATTCCCCTAGCTTATGCAGAAGCAGAAAATTCATCTGTGAGCATATTTACTGTCAACGGCTTAGAGGTAGAAGACGCTAAAAATATGATTATAAATAAAGGGTTAGTTGCTACAAATGAGGAATTTCAGCAATTAGTTCAACGCTATGAATGTCACCCTTTAATTCTCAAGCTAATTATTCAAACGATAAAAAAACTCCAGGTGAGAATAGTTGATTTTTTAGACTTAAAATTCACCAATTTAGATAAAATTACCAGCATTTTAGATTGGCATTTTCAAAGATTGTCAGATGTAGAAAAGCAAATCATATATTGGTTAGCAATTAATCGGGAAGTTATAACATTTAAAGAATTGCAAGATGATATTAAAGAATCACCATTTTTAACCACATCAATCAGTTCTCTTGAGCTTTTATTAGATCGCTCACTTATCAATAAAAGTGCATTGGGTTTTAAGCTACAATCTGTAATTATGGAGGATATAACTGAACGTTTAATTACAGAAGTATGTGCAGAATTAACCACTGGGAAATTACAAATCTTCAAAAGCCATGCGTTGATGAAAGCTACAGCCAAAGACTATGTAAGGGAAACTCAAAATCAACTGATTGTTAAACCGATTATAGATAAATTACTTAATCAGTTTAATAATAAATTCCGACTTGAATTTCATTTAAAACAAATATTATTACAATTGAAGTCAGAACAAAATATAGGATATGCTGGAGGTAATTTAATCAACATTCTAGCAACTTTACAAATTGATTTAACTAATTATGATTTTTCTCAGATTAACATTATGCAAGCATTCCTAAAAGATGTAAACTTGCATAATGTTAATTTCCAAAATACTAATTTTTATAATTCCGTCTTTCAAGAAAGTATAGCTGCTATTTTTGCCCTGGCATTTAGTCCTGATGGAGAGATATTAGCTATCAGTGATTATCGCGGTACAATTCAATTAATGGATATCCAAAGCAGACAAAAGATTTTGACTATTAATGATTCATCTGGTCATGTAGTGCGAGCCTTAGCCTTTAGTAATGATGGTAAAATATTAGCTGGTGGTAGCACTAATGGCACTATACAATTATGGGATGTAAAAACAAGTGAACTTCTGAACAATTTATCGGCGCACACTGACTGGGTAAATTCCATTGCTTTTAATGCAGATGGTAAAATCTTAGCTAGTGGTAGTAGTGATTCTACAATCAAAATATGGGAAGTTGCTACTGGTAAATCTTTAAATATCTTATCAGGACATAGTGATTGTGTACACGCAGTTGCTTTTGGTTCTCAAGGTATTCTTGCCAGTGGGAGTAGAGACAAAACCATCAGACTATGGGATATTAATAAGAAGGAGTCTTTCCACACTTTGACAGAACATACAGAATCAGTTTATGCCGTTGCCTTTAGTAATGATGGTAAAATATTAGTTAGTGGTAGTGGTGATTCAACTGTAAGGATATGGGATTTTGAAAAACAAACATCTCAATCTTTAGTTACTTTGAAGAAACATAACAATAAAGTTCTTACAGTTGCTTTTAGTTCAGATGGTAAGATTTTAGCTAGTGGTGGTTATGATACAGATATCCAAATTTGGGATATTGAAGATGTTAAGAATATTAAGCATATAAATACCTTACAGGAACATGAAAATTGGATTCGTGCAGTGGTTTTCAGTCCTCAAGGTAATATTTTTGTTAGTGGGGATGTGAACTCAATAGTAAAATTATGGAATCTCAAAGATGTGAATAACATTAATTCTCCCACGTCTTGGCAGGGACACACTAGTGAAATTCGTACAGTTGCTTTTAGTCCTCAAGGTAACATTCTTATTAGTGGTAGCAGTGATAAAAAGTTGCGACTATGGAATGTCAATGAGGATGTCAATAATGCTAAAATGACAGATACTTTGACAGGACATACCGACATAGTATATTCAATTGCTTTAAATTCTCAGGGTACTACTTTAGCAAGTGGTAGTGCTGATTCTACTGTCAAGCTATGGGATGTAGCATCTCGTCAATACATTAAAACTTTACGGGGACATAAAAATCATGTACGTTGTGTAGCTTTTAGTGATCAAAGTCAACACTTAGCTAGTGGGAGTCGTGACTGTAGCGTGAAACTGTGGGATATTGATTCTGTGAAATGTCAAATTCTTTTGCAAGAAGATACTGAAAGCATAGATGCTATTGCTTTTCATCCCTATCACGAAATTTTGGCCTATGGTATTTATAAGGGTGATGTTAAGTTATGGGATATTAAAACTCAAAAGTGTATAAAAATTTTACCAGGTCATTCTACACGGATAAATTCATTAGCTTTTCACCCTCAAGGTAATATTTTAGCCAGTGCTAGTAATGACAATACAATCAGGCTATGGAATACTAATAGTTATGAATGTCTAGCAGTTTTAGATCAACATACTAACTGGGTACGTTCAGTAGCTTTTCATCCTCAAGGTGATATCCTTGCTAGTGGTAGTGGTGACGGTACTGTAAGATTTTGGGACATGATTTCCTATGAAGCTATCAATATCTTGCAGGAACACAGTGATTGGGTACATTCAGTTACCTTTAGTCTTTGTGGGAAAATACTTGCTAGTGGTAGTGCAGATGAAACGATTAAGTTATGGGATGTAAAAACCGGTGCTTGTTTGCAAACTTTGACAATACCTAAACCCTATCAGGGAATGAATATTACACGAGTGACAGGTTTAACTCCAGAAGTGAAAGCAACTCTTAAAGCTCTAGGAGCAGTAGAAGTGTTGTAATTCGGTTTACCCAATCAGATTGTTTAGCTGCAATGGAAGGGTTGCTACTTTTTAGGATCATAATTGCTATTTGGAGAATTTTCTGATTGTCTAGATTTGGTTGTTCATCATCACCACGGACTTCAAAATCAATAGGAAGTTCAAATACTTGTAACATTTCTTTCTCTGTAGGTAGTAGATTATTGAGTGTCTGACTATTCAAGGTTTGTATATTAGTATTTAATATATGAAGAAGTTTATTTAAGAAAGATTTGTTATTAACAATATATATTAAACCCTTCATATTATATATTCCCAATCATCAGGATCTAATTCTAGCTGTTCACCGACTTCAAATAATCTAGTTCATAAAAAGTCTTGTTCAGACTGAATTTGTGGTTCTTCGATTTTGTTCAAAGCTATTAATAGACCTAACAAGGTTGTATTACGGGGTGGTATAGTCATTTAGTATTACTATTGTATGCTAAGATTAACTTAGCTTTGAATTGTAACTACCTTAATTAAGTTAACTGAAATGAAACGTCAAGCTTTAGTTGTGGGTATAAATCGTTATCCTTTTTGGAGAGAGTTCCCAACCAGTAAAGATGGTAATTTAAAATTGTCAAATAGTGATGCAGAAGCAGTTGCGCGTTTGCTGGAACTCTATGGAGACTTCCAGGTAAAGCGATTACCAAGTAAAGAAAACATATTACAGATAGACCCAATAGGATGTATTCCTACAGAACAACTAAAACAAGAAATTACAGATTTATTTAACCCACAGGAAAATATTCCCAATACAGCACTTTTATATTTTGCTGGTCGTGGTTTACTACAAGAGTATGAAGATGGTAATATAGAAAGTTTTTTAGCTACAAGTGATACTAATAAACGCGATAAATATGGTGTTTCTTTGCAATGGTTACGTGAGTTATTACTGAAAAGCCCCGTTCAACAACAGATAGTTTGGTTAGACTGTGGATATAGTGGAGAGTTATTGAATTTTGGGGAAAATGACATAGTTAATAGAAATTGTGATCGCTTTTTGATTACAGCTACAAGAAATTATGAACCTGTATATGCAGAAATCAATAAAAGTGGTGTATTAACTCAGGCTATTCTTACCAGTCTTAATCCAATTTATCAGGATCATGGAAAAGTAACTAGCTGGAGTATGAGAGATATGATTAAAGCTAAAATAGCCAAAGAGAAAACACATCAAACTCCAGGTTTTTATCTTACTGAATCTCCTATTATTATAACTGGAATCAAAGGGACTCAATGGGATAATAAATATCCTGATCAAAAACATATAGATTATTTTCATGGAGAAAATATTTTAGAAATTACAGAATATTGCAGCATTCAAAATCGCCAGGAAATTTTAAATGATTTATTGTCAAGTTTATCAAAAACTCAACCGAAAATACCGGAGTATGATAAATTATATAGTTTTTTAGGAAGTCCCAAACCAATAATTTATATTTTGGATGATTATAACGACTACATTAGCAAACAAGATGGAATATTTCAGGTATTAGCATCTAGTATAAATAATTTTGGTAAATACTATCGGTATGAACAAACATCTGCAAGAGATAAATTTATTAAAACATTATCAAGATTATGTGATTTTTTAAATAAATTATCTTTAAGTTTTACTGTAAAAACATATCCTTTAAACCTCTGCTTTCAGGAACATTATCCAAATATTGAACAAATAAGACCCACATATAACTTAATTTATCAAGCTCTAAATCTTAATAGTTATCTTGATAGGATATTAAATGATAATTCTGATCAAATTGCTGCTTTTATCATTGATTTAGAATGGCTTCCTAATTTGACAGATGAGCAAACTCAGCAACAAACAGATGAGCAATGGTGGCAAGAATGGAAAAATATAGGAGTCAAAGCTATTCATATTCTATCAGAGCGATACCCAGAAATTCCTTGCTTGATTTTCACAGATGTTCAGCTTGTCAATGAAACGAGAACAGAAAATTCCGTAAATCTTGAATACCTCAACTTTATTAATCTTGAAAAACACTTAGCAAAAGCGGTTAATCGTCTTTATGGTTGTTACCAAGAAGTGCCATTTCAGCAGTTCAATGTTAATCAAACTTCTCCTTTATGGCAAACGCTAATTAATAAGTTAAAATTGAAACTACCTCTCGATAAATGTAAACGAGGTAAAGCTTTCACAAAATTAATTTCTGGACTTTTCCCAACAGCACAACAGGTAGAACTAATCAAAATTTTATCTGGTGGAAAATCTCAAGCACAGGCAAATTTTTTAGTTAGTCCTATCTCCAGAAATCACCGTTTAGCGACTCGTTTTATTAAAATAGGTGCTTGGTTCTTGATTCAAAAAGAGTATTTAGCTTATCAAAAAGTAATTCAACCCCGACTAAATAGTTATACTGCTAACATTATTCAAAGACCGATTTTAACAGAAGTTGATCAAAATCAAATGCCTTGGGGTGCTTTGATGTACACATTGGCAGGATTTCCAGAAGATTATCAAAATCTACAATCTCTCAATGAAGTTTTTACTAACTATAAAGACAGTGATGATGGTGCTAATTTCTTAGTAAAATGTGTTAGAGATACTTTAGAAAAAGTATTATTTCCTCTGTATCAATCTAGTATTTCTAAGTTACCTAAAAAACAACCTTTGTGGTGTTGGTTGGGTGATGTTCTGCCTTGTTTTTACACTGGAATATTAATACCATTAATTAAAATACCTGGGATTGAATATTTAGATGAAAATACAAAAAAGAGTGATGTATTGATTGTACCCAATATGATTATTAATGATATTAAAAATGAGGAACTTTGGCAAGCAGGATTCTCTAATCTGCAAGAACTAAATACTAAACTTGATACACAAAATCAGTATTATCAAACAAATAATCTTCCAGACATATCACCTCACAATTCAGAAATTTTTAGCCAACCATATCAGAAAGTTTTATTATCTGGTTGGAAATTAATATCTGTTGATGTTCCAGATAATGAAGATGAGGGAAATATTATTTTAGTACATCCAATTTTAGGGATAAGGGTTTATCTATGTGGATGTTCTGAAGATATAAAGCTGCGTTTTGGTGCTACTTGGATTCGTCTGGGTATGCAGGTAAATGTTTTAGTTTATCTAGATAACAAAGCCCAAAGATTAAACAATATTTATGAAAATCTTTCTGGGTTTGATGAATTTGATAATCATGATTATTCAGAAGTTGACTTAAAAATAATTAGAAATTTTCAATATGCTAACAAAATCAGTCCATTATGTTTACCTTCACCACTAAATGTTTTTGGAGAAGGGTTTTGTCATCCAGATAATTATATTTCTATTCTTGGTTATGCAGCACCTATTCACGGAGATTTAAACTTAAATAATATTCTCTATGCTGCTAATGAAACTGTGGGTTGGTTGATTGATTTTGAGCGAGTTAAAGAACAAGGTTTAGTAGCTTATGATTTGGCTAAATTAGAGGGTGAGATTTGGATAAATCATTTGTTACCTTATATCAAAGAACTGGCGACTTTATCACCTGAACAAGTAGTAGACAATTGTTATAAATTACTTTACTGTTGCTTACAATCATCTGAATTTTCAGGAGATGAGGCTGAATTTTTTAGAACCAAGGTGAAAAGTGATCAAAAATTTGCTGTGATATCAGATGCTTTATTAAATCAAATTACTAATCTCCTGAAAGTAATTAAATCAATCCGCAATTTTGGTTTCTTAAAATGTCAACTAACACGACAAGAATTACAATGGGCATTATCAGCATATTTCTTTAATGCTGCTAGGTTACATTTCTCACCACGACAGGATAAAAAGCATAATTATATCACTGTGTTGGCGTTTTTAGTATCAGCATGGCATTTAATTGATATAGTACCAAAATATGAAATTAATATAATCTCAAAATAATATAAATAAGTTATGAATAGAGATGCTTTAGTTATTGGTATCAATCGTTATTCCTACTTAAAGGATACACAAAATCAGTGCGGAGCTAAACATTTACAACTTCCTGCTCAAGATGCAGAAAAGATTGCTAAAATACTAGAAACTCATGGTAACTTTAGAGTACATCATCTTCCTGAAAGTTTAATTAATGGTAAATGGCAAATTGATCCAAAAAAAATAGTCAAAACAGAAGAATTAGAAACAGATGATAGTTAGTGGAAACCAGGATAAGACTAATAAGGTTTGGAAATTAGAATAAACCTTTGACATGAAGTTTTACACTTTCTCCTTTGCTGGTGGTACAATTCCCAATCTATCTAAACCATTATTAATATCTTTTAAAACTTGAAAATCATCTTCTGGTAATGGATAACTATTACTATTCAATAAACCATTTTGGGGATATTTTTCTAAGAAAGAAAATGCTTGCCGAAATTGTTGAGAATTGGCTTTGATGGGTGCGTCTAAATGACAAGGAATGATCCATTTTATATCCCATTTTGCCACTTGATCCGCCCATTTGAGCGTTTCCTGGGGAGCGCGATTTAAAATTAAAGTCTGTAAAACTGGTGCTACAAATATTCTCCCATTTCCCCTTAATGCTTCATAGGCTCTTTCCCAGCCTGATTGCCATTGAAAGGGAAAAAACCCAAAAAATGCTTTTTTGCTACGTTCTGGGGCTTTTTGTGCATCTCTCCATACATCTTTAAAAGTGGGTACATCCACTACACTGGGACGGAAATAAAAAGCAAATAGGGTGATCCGTTGCCATCCTTTGCGACGATTTTCTAGGGTATCGGCAATGATATCGTAGGCTTTGTCTTTGGCGTGATAAAGCAGGGGATAGGGATCTAATTGCACTATGGCTGGTGGATCTGGGGGAATGGAAACTATGGTATCTGTAACTAGGAGGGTGTGCGATCGCCTGTGGAAAAATGCTACTTCTGCAAATTTACCCAGTCCTAAATCCAATGGTCCGAGTATGGCATAATCAAATTCATCTGCAAAAGGTGTTTTTTGTATATCTGCGGATAATATCTGAGTTCGGTTTCTAGGTAAACCTAACCAACTCAAAGGTAAATTAATGGGAAAACTCCATTGTCCTGGTGCAACAAATATCTGTGCTGTGGGGAAGTATCGCGCAAATGGTCCGGCAAAAACTTTATGTTCTATTCCTGAAACGGTGGGCAAAATAATATACTTGACTTCACCATGTTCTATAACTAATTCATTTACTAAGCGGATACATTCGGGAGTGGGTGCGATGGGTGCATAAACCACTAAACCACCATTTTCTAGCTTTATGACTGTCATCCGAATTGGTACAACTACATAGAAAACTCCCTGGATCTGATCAAACGTCCAGATAGTATCCTTAACAACTTCTTGACGGAGAGTACGACGTTTACCGTAAGGATAGAGGGGGACGATAGGCCAGAACTTCCATTCATAGTCCTGGGGGTTGTGATTTTCTGTATTAATTGCACCTTCACCTTGAGTCACTTTGCGATCGCTCCCAATCCCAATATTTTAGTATTTCATAATTTTGGAGTTTAGCAAATTATGGTGTCTGTGAAGGTATGGGTGTTTGTGTTGGTTCTGCTGTTGGTTCTGAAGTAGGTTCTTCTGTCGGTGTTGGTTCTGGTTCTGGTTCTGGGGGGTTTTCTGCTGTTACTGTGAGGCTATAATCTACAGATTTTGAACCTGTAGAAACTACGACAAACTCATAAAACCCTGTTTCTGGTAGTGTTTTGGAGACATTACGCTGGGTAGAGTCTTCTAAAAATGTGACTTTTCCAGAGGGAGAATAAATAGATAGTAAAACTGAGGAACTAGCATCTAATTTAACTTCTAAGGTTTGGTCTTTAGCTAGTCCAGCTATAAAAACTTTACCGTTTCCTGGTTCAAGAGTACCGCTGACGGTTTTACCTGTTGTGTTGGGGTCAAATACTATTTTTTGAAAAGAACTATTTGCCAGGATGGCATTTAGTTTATCATTGACAAATGCGTGCCAAACTTGACCGATGGGCTGATCAATAAAATTTTTACCTTTTTGTTCTGGGAATACACGTAAGAAAGCTGCATCACCCAAATCATATAACGCACGACTACTAACATTCCTGCGGTTTACTTCTACTTTCCAGCGATCGCGTTCTGCTGAGGTATATGTTCCCATTTGTCTCCGGGATCTGCTACTGATGGGAGTAAGTTTTTCTAAAGTTTCGGCTGCTACTTTATCCCATTCTGCCCGTAATTCTTCATCTTTTGGTTCATCGGTGAGGATGCGTCCATTTAAACTGGGATTTCTATTCCAAAAGATTTGATTAATGAGACTAATATAAAAACGTCTATCTATGCTTAATTGCTGACGGCGATCGCTTAATCTTTGTTTACGTTCTCTTTCTTCTTTGGAAAAGTTATCTTGAGAATCTGAAGTTGGAGTGTCGGTGGGTGTGGGAGTTAATGTTACTCCCGGATCAACTCCTCCCATATCTCCTGAACGGTTATTGAAACCCCACCACAATAAACCACCACTGGCCAAAATTGAAACTATGACAATTAATATATTTGTGGTTGTCCAAATACCTGTGCTTTGGGGTTGAGAAGTAACTACATTTGGGGTTGCTGGTTGTTTAGGAGGAGGTGCGGGAGATACAGCAACTGTTCCGACTGCGGAAGTAACTGGGGGTTGGGAGGGAGAATAATTAACAGGGGTTTGAAGGGGAGGAGTATTGTAAACCGTGGCTGGGTTGAGAATGTCTAAAACTTGACGGGCTGATTGATAGCGATCGCTTGGTTTTGGCGATAGCATTTTATCTAAAATTACTCCCAATTCAGGACTCAGGCTCACTTCTCGCCGCCATTCCCAGGTTAAATTACTGGTATCAAGTAACTCTTGGGGATTTTTGCCTGTCAGTAAAACTAAGGATGTTACAGCTAAAGCATATAAATCACTGTGAGGAGAAACCATGCCGGTTTGCATTTGTTCTGGAGGTGCAAAACCGATTTTTCCTAATAAAGTTCCCCCAGTAGGAGAGGAATTAACCCCAGATTGATAATATTGAGAAACGGTAGCAGCGACTTGTTTAACGCCTCCAAAATCAATTAAAACTGGTAATTGATCAGCATTGCGAAGCATGAGGTTATCAGGAGAAATATCTCTGTGAATCACACCCTCAGCGTGGATATATGTTAATACTGGTAAAATTTGTTGTAATAGTTGACGGACTTCAATTTCTGTAAAATTTAAACCCTGTTGTTTGCGGGTATTTAATAAAGAATTATAAGTTTCTCCTGCTACATGATCTTGCACCAAAAACAGGGATTCTTTATCTTGTAAGTTAATTTTCAATAGTTCCCGAAAGCGGGGAATTTGGGGATGCTGTAATTTATAAAGCACACTAGCTTCCCGTTGAAATAATTCCTCAGCTTTTTGCACCACGTAAGGGGTTTGGACTTGGGGGGAAAATTCCTTTAAAACACAAGGTTCTCGAAAACGGTTGAGATCCTCTGCGAGATAGGTTCTACCAAAACCACCTTGTCCGAGTTGACGTACAATTACATAGCGATCGCCTAAAGTTTGTCCAGCTTGGATACCACTAGATCCCATTTTCTCTAGGATACTTTCACCACACTGAAGACAAAATTTACTACCTGACGGATTTTGATGTCCTTGAGAACAATAAATGTTAGTCATTAGTTGTTAGTCATTAGTTGTTAGTCATTAGTCGTTAGTCATTAGTTACTTTCTCCCTATCTCCCCATCTCCTACTTGTTATCTACTTTATCAGAGGCGATCGCATACCAGAATTGCATATAGGTTTGCTGAGTTAGTCTGCCACGTTGTTGTCCAGGAAACAAGGGATTAAATTTTTGATATGTCTCTTCTCTCAATTCCTGGAAAGAACCATATTTACCCAATCTACCAGACCTAGCTAGTCTATCCCATCTTTGGGAATCTTCTTGACTAAAACTACCAATTTTCCTCCGTGCTATCTGACTCAGATTAGCCCTTTCAATATTCTTTAACAATTCATCTGCTGCACTATTCCACTGTTCCCGCAACACCTGATCTTCTGGTTTATCGGTTAGTATTCTCCCTCTCAAACCAGGTCTAAGGGTATAAAATCTTTCATCTACCGTTTTGATAAACACAGCTTGAGAGATTTCTAACTCTTGGATTCTTTTAAAAATTGCTTCCGAACTAAGGTTTTGATTTCCTACATTAACAGGATTACTAATAGATGGTAGTTGAGGAAGTTCAACTTTAGGTAAATTAATTGATGTAATACTTCTTACCATAAAATTACCCACAGACCACATACCCGCACCAATGAAACCAACTCCCATCGTGAGGATAAAGGTAGCAGCAAAAGGACGCAACCATACTGGCATAGGTACTTTTTGCAAAGCAAAGTGAGTTTTTCTGTAAGCAGTTTTCCCTGGTGCTGCGACCATAGTTTTTAACTTAGTAATATAGGAATTTTGACTATTAGCAGAAGGTTGCATAGTATTTACTTTATTGATGAGTGTATGGCTAGAATTTGTAGTTGGTAAATCTTTGAGAATTTGATCTGCGGTTTGATAGCGATCGCTTGGCTTATATGCCAACATCTTCTTTAAAATTCCCTCTAACTTGGGACTTACCTTAATTTCCTTTCCCCAATACCAAACCCCGTTATAACTATCATAAAGTAAATTGGGTTCTTTCCCAGTCACCAAAACCAAAGCTGTCACCGCTAAAGAATATAGATCACTACTTTTATAAACTTTTCCCTGAAGTAACTGTTCTTCTGGTGCATAACCTTTCTTCCCTAAAAGAGTACCATTACCCACCAACTGAGTCTGCCAAAAACCCTGAGAAGCCGGTAACTGTTTCACACCACCAAAATCAATCAACACTGGTAAACCATCACTTTGGCGTAAAATCAAATTATCCGGTGAAATATCCCGATGTACAATATCCAGAGAGTGAATATAACTCAAAATCGGTAAAATATTATGCAACAGGTTAATAACTTCCTCCTCAGTCAAAGATTTTCCCTGAGTTTGGAGTTGCTCAAATAACTGATAATAGTTAATACCTTCCACATAATCTTGCACTAAAAAGAAAAAATCCTTAGTACCAATTTTTGCTTGTAAAGAAGCATGAAACTGGGGAATTTGCGGATGGTGAATTTTTTTAAGTACACTTGCTTCCCGTTCAAATAACTCCTTAGCCTTTTGTAAATCCTGAGATTTTGATACTTGAGGCGCAAATTCTTTTAAAACACACTTTTCACGGGCTTTTTGCCTATCAATTGCCAAATAACTCCGCCCAAAGCCACCTTGCCCCAAAATCCGCCCAATTTCATAACGATGATCAATCACCTGTCCCACCATTAAGGGTAAAGCCTCCCCACAGTGAGTACAAAAACTATTACCGTTATTATTTACGTGTTTGTGGCTACAATAGACGGACATGATAGGAAAAATAAATCAGCTACTGATACAGTTCTACAATAACGCCAGGGTAATTTACGAACTTTTTGAGCTTGTGTAAACTAAGAGCAAGAAGCATGAAGATAATATCATACTCCTTAAACTCCTGAATTATGAACCTACAAACCCAAAGAACCCTGCAAGAATTAGAAAAATTTCTCTCTACTCCCCTAACAGAGAAATTAACACAACATCAAAAAATTGCACCTCAAAAAATAGCCATCCAACTATTTCAAGATGTAGTAGCAACTGTACCAGCTTATCAACAGTTTTTAGAGACACATCATATCAAACCTGCAACGATTCGGACTTTTGCCGACTTCCAAAAATTACCACTGATTTGTAAAGAAAATTATATTTCTCTTTACTCCCTAGCCGAACTATGCAAAGATGGAAACTTAGGAAGCTGTGATATGATCGCAGCTTCCTCTGGCTCAAGCGGAAAACCTACATTTTGGCCCCGTTTTTGCACAGATGAACTAGAAATAGCTACCCGATTTGAGCAAATCTTTCATGATAGCTTTTATGCAGATAATAAAACTACCTTAGCAATAGTTTGTTTTAGTTTGGGAACATGGGTAGGGGGAATGTTCACCACCAGTTGTTGTAGGTATTTAGCTTGTAAAGGATATCCCATTACAGTCATTACACCAGGAAATAATAAAACCGAAATATTGCGAGTTGTGCAAGAAATTGGTAGTAATTTTGAGCAAGTGGTATTATTAGGATATCCGCCGTTTTTAAAAGATGTCATTGATACAGGAATTGCCAATGGTTTAGATTGGAAACCATATCAAATTAAGTTAGTAATGGCAGGAGAAGTATTTAGTGAAGAATGGCGAGATTTAGTTAGTGAAAGAATAGAATCTAAAAATCCCTATTATGATTTTGCATCCATGTATGGAACAGCAGATGCAGGAGTATTAGGAAATGAAACACCGTTGAGTATTTGTATTAGGAGATTTTTAGCAGAAAATACCGCAGCAGCAAAATCATTATTTGGAGAGTCCCGTTTACCAACTTTAGTACAGTATGATCCTTGCAGTCGTTTTTTTGAAGTTGAAGATGGGAAACTAATATTTTCTGGTAATAATGGCATTCCTTTAATTAGGTACAATATTTTAGATAATGGGGGATTAATTAGTTATGAACAGATGCTAAAATTCTTAGCTGAGTGGGGTTTTAATCCTGTAGAAGAATTACAGCAAAATCGAGGAATTCATCAATTACCATTTGTTTATGTTTTTGGACGTTCTAACTTTACAGTTTCTTATTTTGGGGCAAATATTTACCCAGAAAATGTCTCAGTGGGATTAGAACAAGCGATAATTAGAGAATGGGTAACAGGTAAATTTGTGTTACAGGTAAAAGAAGATGAAGATAAAAATCGGTTTTTATCAGTAGTTGTAGAATTAGCACCAGGGGTAGAAGGAAGTGTTGAGAAAACAGCAACTATTACTAATTCTATAGTCAATCAACTGTTGCGGTTAAATAGCGAGTTTGCAAATTATGTTCCCGGAGAATATCAAACACCGCAAGTAGAATTAAAACCCACAGGTGATGGAGAATATTTTCCTGTGGGTGTGAAACATAGATATACACGGAAGTGATAATTCATAATTCATAGTTTCCTAATTAATTACGAATTACGAATTACGAATTACGAATTACGAATTATGGATTAATGCCGTCTTCTATTACGTCTATTGTAACGACATCTATAATACCTACCGCGATAATATCTATAGCGATTTCTGCCAGTGCAAGTTCGATAACGTCTCACATGAGTAGTTCTAGTGCGACGATAACGAGTGTGTGCATCTGCATTTTCAGTTAAACCAACAACTGAAATAGACGCTATTACAGTAGCGAGAAGAAAAGATGTAATACGTTTCATGGGAATAGTTTTAAGACTTGGTAATGATTTCTACAAGTGCAGGAAGTTTACGAAGTTGAGATTCCATGAAACTTTTTCTATTAATTAAAATTCTATCACAAAAAGTTATTTTGTAAACAAAATATTTCTAATTATTACAATTAATCTCCCCAAATCATGATCAAAGTTGAGGAGATAATTGTACTCAATCAGAGAATTTACCAGGGATTACCGATAATTGTAAATGCAGACCAATAATAGGGATGAGAAAAATTTTCATCTCTCAATTCAGCTAATTCTGATGGCAGCTGTAAACTGCTATTAGAACCTTGTAATTTACCTGATTTTAGCCCCACTTCTCCTTTCAACATAGCAATTTGTGCTGATTGTAGTGCCTTTGCTTTTAAGGGTATATTTTGTAAATTCTGATAGAATTCATTCATTAATCCTAAAGTTCCTATGTCGCTGACATTCCAAAGACTAGCTAAAACAGATTTAACTCCTGATTTAACCGTTAAGCCAGCAAAACCTAACTCTGCTTCATTATCTCCCAATGCAGTTCGACAAGCGCTTAATACTAATAAATCTACCTGTGGTTTGTCCAATTGCAATTTTTCAATGTCATCCAAACTTATTCTTTCATTACCCCAAAACTGAATATAAGACTGATCTGGAGTTCCTTTATTAAACTCTGCATGGGTAGCTAGATGGATAATTTCAAAGTTTTGATTTTTACGTTGTGCTTGAAAATTTTTGAGTGTAAATTCCTGATTAATAAACCGTTGATTGGGTGCAAAATCTTGAGTAATTTGACTTAATTCAACTGGTACTGCTGGTAAAGATTCTAGTTGGGAAAACTCCGATGCTCCCATTGCTAAGACTTGTAAACTTCTTTTTTTTATCTGCCCCGGTTTCATTAAATTAAAAGCAGGAATCCGCGCTAAACTATACTTCTCTACCAAAAAATTATTTCCATCATGTAATGCTGCTATTGGCAAAGTTCTTAAACCTTGACCTAAACAAAAAAGTATGGTGTCAATTTTCTCTTTTTTCAGAGTATATTCTAATGGCTTTACCATCCAAGTATATAACCTTTGAGATGGTTCTAGATAGGCTTTAGTTCTACGTCTACTGGGGCTAGTAACTGCTACATTTAACTGTTTCACTACAGCTAATAAAGTTTCTTGATCTGCGGTTTTAACACTGTATATTTGTGGTTTCTGCCCTGGAGTAATAATGACTAATTGTAGTTGTTTCTCCCTAGGCCATATCCAAACCACCGCAGGTTTTGTATCTGTTTGTTGGGCAAGATTGGAAAGTGATTGTGCGATATCTTCCGCCATTAATGAAAGAGACGGTAGACTTTCACCAAAATACTGGTCATAGTCTCTTTTCCAATGTTTTTCAACTTCATTGACTGCTTCAATAAAGTTTTTATTTTGTAGGAATCTATCCCAATCTTTATCTGTGACAGCATAAGCAGATTGGCTTTGTAGGAGAAGACTAGATGTAATTGTACTCACAAAGACTAAAGCAAATAATAATGCAAAAACAATTACTCTTTTCCATTTGATTTTGTCAAACATTCTTTTTCTTCCTGGCTTAGTAGTAGGACATTAAATACAGATTCAACTATGAGGAGATAGATACCCTACTCCTTAAGGCATTCCATCCAGAATTTGAATATCTTGTTACTTAATTTAAGCATATTTCCTTAATTACGTAGAGGAGAAAGTATTTTTAGTAACTTTTGTCTTGTTTTCCTAAATATTAATTTTAACCAATAAATAACTAATAAATAATCAATAACTAGCCATGCCATAGTCTCCTCTTAATCTAAAGGTGAAACCCTGTTATGTGTGATCTCTGATTATTCAGTAAATTTCCCCAAACTATCAACCAGATAAAGGTTAACAAGATTTGGTATGTACGGTGTTCGGTTTTTGACATCACTACTTTGGATCTGAATTATCAGTCATCGCTGAAATTATATATTTGAGGAATTTCATGCACATTAATACACCATTTGACACAAACCAACCAGCACAACTGAAGGGTCTGCAAGGTTATACTGTTGATCCTATTCTTACTATTGGTGAAACAGTTAATGGTTACACTCCCACAGGTATTCCTGATGGTACGGGTGCATTTGAATTAAATGAAACCACAGTTCGAGTCCTGGTTAACTCAGAGATAGGTAGTAATACAGGTTACGCCTATACCTTAGAAAATGGTACTTCCTTAACCGGCTCACGGATTAGCTATTTTGACATTGATAAAAGCACTCTGAAAATAGTTGATTCAGGTTTAGCTTACAACACAATTTATAACCGTACTGGTGAAGTTGTAGACGAAGCTTCCGATTTAGAATTTGAAGGAATTCAGCGTTTCTGTTCTGCAAACTTGATGGAAGCTCATCAATTTGGTGCTGGGATGGGTTTTGCAGACACCATCTACTTTGCAGGGGAAGAAACCGACGGTGGTACACAGTTTGCTTTAGACACCGCCACTGGCGATTTATGGGCTTTACCCTGGTTAGGTCGTGCTGCTTGGGAAAGTGTTACAGAGATTGATACAGGTAACACAGATCAAATAGCTCTGTTAGTGGGTGATGATAGAGGTCCTGCACCATTAATTTTATACGTTGGTGAAAAAGATAGTAGTGCTGACGCTGGTTTCTTAGCACGTAACGGTTTAAATAACGGTAAATTGTACGTCTGGGTTGCTGATGATGCAGCAGACGCAGCGGATGCAATTGAGGCTGACCCTAGAGACTTTAGTGGCAGTGGTAACATGACAGCTGGTCAGTTTATAGAAATTGACTACTACCGTCCTGACCTAGCTGGTACAAATGGTTACGACGCTCAAGGTTTTGCTGACCAAGATAAACAGGATGCCTTAGCGGCTGATGTTGGTGCTTTCTTGTTCTCTCGTCCTGAAGACGTAGCTACCAACCCCTTTGATGGTACAGAAGCAGTGTTAGCTTCCACCGGTCGTACCAGTGTCTTTGATGGTGCTGATACCTGGGGTACAACTTACACAGTTGATCTTGACTTTAGTGAAGCTGGCATTACTGCTGACTTGAACATCCTTTATGATGGCAACGATGCAGATAAGCAAGATTTTGGTCTACGTAGCCCTGATAACTTAGATTGGGCAGATGATGGCAAAATCTATCTGCAAGAAGACCGGGCTATCGGTTCTGACCTCTTTGGTGCAACTTCTGGAGAAGAAGCTTCTATCTGGAGAATTGACCCCTTTGGGGCTGATCCTGCTGCCACTGCAACCCGTGTAGCACAAATTGATCGCTCTGGTGTACCTGCTGGACAAACTGATTCTAATCCTACAGATATTGGTAACTGGGAATCTTCCGGTATTCTTGATGTTTCCACCCTGTTTGGTAATGCTCCTGGTACACAATTCATCTATGATGTCCAAGCTCACAGTCTTCGTGATGGTGACATTATCAACAAACCCGGTATTGATACTGATGGAGATGGCACAGTTGAAGCTAATGATAACTTGGTACAAGGTGGTCAGTTAGGGTTCTTAATTGCTCCTGGTGCTTCTTTGATTCAAGATTCTCAATTGGTATCTGGTTCTACAGGTGCAGATGCTTTAATAGGTGGAATTGACTTTGATGCTATCAACGATACAGTCTTTACTGGTGCTGGAGACGATGAAGTAGATGTTCTTTTCGGTGGTGTCCTAGCTGGTAATAACCGCATTGCTACTGGTAGCGGTGAAGATACTATTGATGTCGGAAATGGCGATCGCATCTTTGGTGGTAGTGATAATGACATCATAGATGCTACCGATGCTACTGGTTATCGTCTCTCCGGTGGCGCTGGCATGGATAGTTTCTTCCTGGGTGCAGATGGTCGCGCTTTGGGTGGAGATGGTGATGATAGGTTCTTCGTCCAAGAAGGTGGCGAAAACTTAATTTCCGGTGGTGCAGGTATGGATCAATTCTGGATCGTTAACGGTGACCTACCTATGGAAGCTAACACCATTATTGACTTTGAAATGGGTATGGATGTCTTAGGTATTGGTGGTGCTGGTGTTGGGTTTGATGACCTGACCTTAACAGGTGACAGTATTATGATTGGTGGAACAACCGTTGCAATGTTAATGGGTGTTGATACCTCTAGCTTGACTGTTGCTGATTTTGCTTTCATGTAAGAGCGATAAAACTGTTTTTTGACTTTTGACCTGAAACATTTTTATATCCTCGATTTCTTAGGAAATTCGGGGATTTTTTTATTTCACGTTTATTTCACGCAGAGGCGCAGAGTACGCAGAGAAATAAAGGTTTTATAGCTCAGTGATTAAATCTGAAAGTTATAAATGTTTTTAACTTTTTGTTTAATGAAACTTACTCTTATATTAATCTTTCCGTGAAATTATGAGCGCTAAGTGAATCTTTTACCTTTTTCGTTATAACTTGTTTGTTCTGAAAATTACAAGGTTAGTTAGATGATGATTTGGTAAATAAATTCATGATTGGTGTTCTAAACGAATAAATTCAAGAAGAGAGATATAGAATATGGTTCAATTAATCGGGTTTGCTTCTCTTCCTGCTGACTCTTTTACTCCTACTCCAAATTCTGGTGCAGGAATTTCTGCAAATGGTAGAATTGGTCCATTTAACGGACAACCAATTCAAGGTTTTAGTGGTGTACAATTTGTAGATAGTAATCGTTTCTATTTTCTCTCAGATAATGGTTACGGTAGTAAGGAAAATAGTGCAGATTATTTACTGCGTGTTTATGAAGTAGATCCTAACTTTGCAGGAACAGAAAATGGAGATGGTTCTGTTGATGTCTTAGGTTTTATTCAACTTGCTGATCCTGATCATAAAGTTCCTTTTACCATCGTTAATGAAGGATCTAGTGAAAGATTCTTAACTGGTGCTGATTTTGATGTTGAGTCAATCGTTGTAGATAAAGATGGTAGTATTTGGATTGGTGATGAATTTGGACCTTATCTATTACATTTTGATGCCACTGGTAAATTATTAGAAGCACCAATAGAAACTCCGGGAGTGCGATCGCCACAAAAACCATTTAATACTCTCACCGGTGAAGCACCTTTAGTAATTGGTCATAGAGGTGCAAGTGGAACTTTACCAGAGCATACTTTAGAAGGTTATGCTTTAGCAATTGAACAAGGTGCTGATTTTGTTGAACCTGATTTAGTAATTACCAGTGATGGTGTTTTGATTACGCGTCATGAACCTATCCTAGATGATACTACCAACGTAGCTGAAGTTTTTGGTGAAGATCGTAAATCCACCAAAATGCTCGATGGTGTAGAAGTTACTGCTTATTTTGCAGAAGATTTCACCCTCGCAGAAATTAAACAAATACGCGCTGTTCAACCCCGTCCTTACCGCGATCAAAGTTTTAATGGTCAATTTGAAATTCCCACTTTTCAAGAAGTAATTGAATTAGTCCAACAAGTAGAAGCCGAAACTGGTAAAAAAATCGGTATTTACCCAGAAACTAAACATCCTACCTTCTTTGATCAGCAAGGTTTATCCTTAGAAGAACCTCTGATTGCCACTTTACAAGCAACTGGTTTTACAGATCCTGATCGGATTTTTATTCAATCTTTTGAAGTTGCCAATTTAATTGATTTACAAAATAATCTTTTACCTGCTGTAGGGTTAGAAGATTTACCTTTAGTACAACTTTTTGGAGATGTAGAAGCAGCTAATTCTGATTCTGGGGATGGTTTTTCTGTTCCCTATGATATCATTCATAATTTCAGCAATCCCGCATTTGATGAAGCTGCTGCACGTGCTACCTACGGTGATTTAGTTGATATTGTTCCAGATTTTGGTGCAGATATCACTGGTGATGGTATCCCCGATACAAACTATGCAGATTTAGCTACCGAAGCAGTTTTTGATTACATTGGTAGTGCCTACGCTGAAGGTTTAGGACCATGGAAAAATAGCTTTATTCTGCGGGAATCTTTAGCAACTCCTGTAGATGCAGATGGTGATGGAAATGCCCAAATTACCAGTCAATTAACAGGGGAAATACGTCCTTTTCTAGAGTGGGCCCATCATGCAGGAATGCAGGTTCACCCCTACACTTTAAGAAATGAAGAAAATTTCCTCACTCTTAACCCTGATGGTACTCCCCAAACTCCAGAAGATGAATTTAGGCAATTAATTGAATTAGGTTTAGATGGTTTCTTTACCGACTTCCCCGAAACAGGAAGAATGGTATTAGATGAGTATCTACCTAACCTTGCTACTTCTCGTGGGTTTGAAGGAATGGCCTACAGTCCTGATCTAACTACCCTATATCCTTTATTAGAAGGTACAGTAGATGGTGATCCTGAAAATTCATTAAGAATCTATGAATTTGATATTGCTACTCAGGAATATCAAGGTTTAGTTGGTTATTATCGGACTGAAGTTGCTGGTTATGCAATTGGTGATTTTACCCCTATCAATGAAAATGAATTTTTAGTCATTGAAAGAGATGGTGGTCAAGGTGATTCTGCTCAGTTCAAAAAAATCTACAAAATTGATTTTTCCCAACAAGATGCTACTGGTTTTGTAGAAAAAGTAGAAGTAGTTGACTTACTAAATATCCAAGACCCCAACGACCTTAACGGAGATGGTGAAACTACTTTTACCTTCCCATTTGTCACCATTGAAGATGTGTTAGTTATTGACGAAAATACAATTTTGGTAGCTAATGACAATAACTATCCCTTCTCTGTGGGTCGTGGCCCTGATATTGACAACAACGAAATCATCATCCTCAAATTAGATGAGTCACTTGATGTCGCTTCAGAAGTAGGTCAACCAGCAAAAGACCTAGTTACAGGTACACCTGACGCAGATATACTAATTGGTGGCGTTAACTTTGATGCTGTCAATGATATTGTCTTCACTGGTGCAGGAAACGATGGAGTAGATGTTCCCTTTGGAGGGATTTTAGCTGGTAATAACCGAATCTTTACTGGTAGTGGAGAAGATAGTATTTTTGTTGGAGATAGAGATAGAACCTTTGGTGGTAGTGGTAATGATGAAATAGACGCTACCGATGCTACTGGTTATCGTCTCTCCGGTGGTGCTGGAAATGATATCTTCTACCTGGGTGCGGATGGTCGCGCTTTAGGTGGAGACGGTGATGATATTTTCTACGTCCAAGAAGGTGGAAATAATATCATTGCTGGTGGTGCAGGTGCAGATCAATTCTGGATTTTAACTGATAATATCCCAGCTACTCCTAACACCATTGTTGACTTTCAAATGGGTACTGATGTCTTAGGTATTGCAAATCAAGGTGCTGATTTTGGTTTTGATGACCTTATCTTCACAGGTAATGACATTATGATTGGTGGTCAAACCATCGCTATTTTAAATGGTGTAAATACCTCTAGTTTGACTGTTGCTGATTTTGCTATTGTGTAAAATTTAGTAAGCTAGATCCCCAACTTTTTCAAGAAGTCGGGGATCTGCAAATTTAGATTTTTGCCGAGATTCTCACTTTGTAAAACTATTGATAGTTAAGAATTACCAAGAAAATCTCGCTTACCCAGTTCTACACCACAATGTCTAAGAATGTCATAAGCAGTAGTGACATGAAAATAGACGTTAGGCAAAATAAAGTAAAGCAGATATGATTTTAACCTCTAAAAAACCTTAGATAACTTTTAGTTAAACTTTATATAATGTCCTGGTTTTTAATCAGAAAACAACTACTTTATAACATCTTTTTAATCTTAGATTGAGATCATAAATTTGTTATTTGTGTAATTCAACTACAAAAAATATCAACTGTTATGGCTAAGAATACGATTATCATGATCGGCGACGGTTTGGGCTGGGAAATGGCTCGTGCTGCTGCTATCTACAAACAAATTCAAGCAGGAAATACAGGTACAACTTTAGCTGATTTCTATACAGAAGGAAAAGGTTTAGGGCTAAACTTCCAAACCCTCACAGGTTACACCTACGCTACTACCTACGGAACTACAATTGCAGGTACTAACGGTACATTTAATGTATCCAACTCTGCTCTTAATGATTCTAACCAAACCATTAACACCCCAACAGGAACTGCTCCTGTGCGTGAAGGTTTTGCATTTGATCCTACTTTCAATCCTGGTACTACATCTAGTGGTGGTGCAACAGTTAGCGAAGGTGCAGTTGGTAATCTTGTGGGTTACGACCCAGAACGAGGTGGGATCAATCCTTGGACGGCAGGTACTGATTCTAGTTACATTAAGTACAGTTATCCTGACTCTGCCAACACTGCTACCACACTCTATTCTGGTATAAAGACTTATAACGGTGCTACTGGCGTTGATATTTTTGAAAAACCAGTCAAGAGTGTTTTATCTGAAGCGGCTGAGTTAGGAAAATCAACAGGTTTGGTATCATCTGTTCCCATTGATCATGCTACCCCTGCGGCTGCTGCTTCTGCTGTCAATAACCGTAACAAATTTGATAGTGAAACTGCTTCATTAGACACCATCTTGCAGCAAGAACTACGTGTTTACCAACCCACTGTGTTACTTGGTGGTGGTCATCCACTTTCCAATACTGGCAACCCTTTACCTGATGGTGTTGAACCAAGAGATAATACATACATTAAGGAAACAACCTACCAGGAGTTAAGTAACAATCCTACCTCCAATATCTACGACTACACATTTTTAGAACGTGGTGCAAATGCGGCTGAAGTTTTAGCAAATACTGCTGCTGCACTTGATCCGGAAAAAGGCGATCGCTTACTGGGTCTATATGGTGCGCGTGGTCAAGATGGTAACTTACCTGTCAGTTCTGCTGATGGTGACTACAGTACCACTGGCTTGGCAATGTTCACCAATTTCTCTACACAAGGACAAAATCCAGATACCGTTAGACCTCTCCTACCCGGTGAAACCGATGAATCTTTCATTGCTAGAGAAGTCAACGAAAACCCCACTCTCGATGATTTAACTACAGCTGCGTTAGAAGTTTTAGGTAAAGATCCAGATGGTTTCTGGCTGATGGTTGAAGGTGGAGATATTGACTGGTCTGCCCACGATAACAATATTGACAACCTGATCGGTACAGTTTTAGACTTTGATAAAGCTGTTGGTTCTGTTATTGATTGGATTGAAGCCAATGGTGGTTGGGAAGATAACCAACTCATTATCACAGCAGACCACGACCATTACCTTAACCTGAATGATGACTTCCCCCAATTACTGAGAACTCTGGGCGCTGAAGAGTTAACAGCGATTGACACAATTGCCGAATCTGGTAATTCTTGGGGAAATGACCCTACCAATAAGTACGACTGGGGAACTCATACCAACCGTCCCGTACCTGTCTACTATCAAGGTGTTGACTCAGAAACTTTAACAAATTCCATCGGTCAAGGTTTTGAATCCTACGGTTTCCAAATCCCCGGTCTTGTGAATGCAGTTGATCAAGTTAACATCGCTCAAACCTTGTTTGCTTCAGTTACTGAAGCTAATCAACAAGAGTTAGTTTTTGGAACTACTGGAGAAGATACCTTAATTGCATCCGTGAATATAGATGGTGTTCAAGACACTATATTTACTGGTGCAGGTAAGGATGAGGTAGATTTAGTATTCAATAGTAATGCTCGTAATAACCGCATCAATGCTGGTAGTGGTGATGATATTATCTACGTAAATCGCCGCGATCGCGTTTTTGGCAGTGCAGGTAATGACGAATTTGACGCTACCGATGCTTTAGGTGAAAACCGGATGTCCGGTGGCGCTGGTGACGATACCTTCTATCTGGGTGCTAATGACCGCGCTTTAGGTGGAGATGGTAATGATATTTTCTACGTCCAAGAAGGTGGAAATAATATCATTTCCGGTGGTACAGGTATGGATCAATTCTGGATCGTCAACGGTGACTTACCAATGGCAGCTAACACCATTGTTGATTTTGCAATGGGTGTTGATGTTTTAGGTATTGGTGGCGCTGATGTTGGGTTTGAAAACCTCACCTTAACTGGTAATGAGATTATGATTGGTGGTACAACTGTGGCGATGTTAATGGGTGTAAATACCTCTAGTTTGACTGCTGCTGACTTTGCTTTTGTGTAAAAAACATAGCAGTTTGTAATTAAATCAGATCCTCGATTTCTTTGAAGAAGTCGGGGATCTAGATAACAAACAGTCTGCGTTTATCTGCGGCCATCTGCGTTTGATATTTGCCTTTAATGCCTTACTAAATTTAACTATTTATTGGTATTTTCTTTATTCTATCTTAACCAATTTATTAAATTCTAGGTCTAAAAGAGTTTTAGATATAACTATGACAGACTTTAGACTACAAATTCTTCATACCTCCGACCTAGAAGGTGGGGTAGAAGCAATTTCCGCTGCACCTAACTTTGCAGCAATTGTTGATAACTTAGAAGATTCTGTTGAAAATTCCATAACTCTCTCCGCTGGAGATAACTACCTAGCTGGGCCATTTTTTAACGCCGCAGCGGATATAACTTTTCGTAACAGCGGTTTGTTCAACGATATCTACAATGAACTTTTCGGTCTACCTAATGAAACCATCAATGATAGCTACAGTGGTTTAAGAGAAGGTGGTGGTCGGGTGGATATCTCGATTATGAATATCATCGGCTTTGATGCTTCCGCTATTGGAAATCATGAGTTTGACCTTGGTTCAGAAACTTTAAAACTCATTATTGAACCAGAATTCAGAAGTGCGGGTTTAGCAGATGATAGATGGGTAGGAAGTCAGTTTCCTTACCTATCTGCTAACTTAGATTTTTCCGCAGATAGCAATTTATCAAGTCTATTTACTGCCGATATTCTCCCCAATACCGCTTTTCAAACAAATCCCACAGCATCCCTAGCGGGAACAACTACCCCCAAAATTGCCCCAGCAACAATAATTGAAGAAGGTGGAGAACAAATAGGTGTAGTTGGTGCTACTACCCAATTATTAGAAAGAATTTCCTCTCCCTCTGGAACAACAGTAGTGGGAACAAAAGCAAATGATATGGATGCCTTAGCTGCCATTTTGCAGCCTGTAATCAATCAATTGCAAACCCAAGGCGTTAATAAAATCATTGTAGTTTCCCACCTGCAACAAATTGCTCTAGAACAAGAACTCATTACCAAGTTAAGTGGTGTAGATGTAGTTGTAGCTGGTGGTTCTGATACCATTTTGGCTAATGGTGATGATAGTTTACGTTCGGGAGATGCACCCGCAAATACCTATCCTATCGTTACTACCAACGCAGATGGAGATCCCGCAGTCATTGTTAGCACTGATGGCGAATATTCCTATGTGGGAAGATTGGTAGTAGATTTTGATGCTAATGGTATTTTGGTAGATGCTAATGGTAATCCCCTAGATGAAGTTAGTGATTTAGATTTAGGTTTGAATGGACCAGTTGCAACCACAGAGGAAGAAGTAGTTGCTTTATGGGGTAGTACAGATGCAGCATTTGCTGAAGGTACAAAAGGTAATCAGGTTCAACAGTTAACCAGTGCTGTAGAAGATTTGGTTGCAGCAGAAGATGGTAGTGTTTTTGGTCAGACTGAGGTATTTATTGAAGGTCGTCGGGAACAGGTAAGAACCCAAGAAACGACTTTAGGTAATTTATCTGCGGATGCTAATTTGGCGTTTGCTAAAACTATTGATCCGACTGTGCAAGTATCCATTAAAAATGGTGGTGGTATTCGCGCTGCTATTGGTGAATTAGACACAGATGGAACGCTTCTTCCTACCCAAGATAACCCCTTTTCTGGGAAGCAAACCGGGGAAATTTCCCAATTAGACATTGTTAATTCTTTGCGGTTCAATAACGGTTTGTCTTTGTTGACTGTAACTGCGGCAGAATTAGCACAAATTTTAGAACATGGTGTAGCAGCAAGCGGTGACGGTGCGACTCCTGGACAATTTCCCCAAGTAGGTGGGATTAAATTTAGTTTTGACTCTGATCTAGAAGCTGGCGATCGCATTCAAAGTTTGGCTATTATAGATCCTGAGAATGACCAAATCCTAGATGTAATTGTGGAAAATGGGGAAGTTGTAGGAGACGCAAATCGTCAAATTCGCTTAGTTACCCTAGATTTCCTTGCAGGTGGTGGAGACAACTACCCATTCCCAGCATTTGGTGAAAACCGTGTTGATGTAACTCAACCTAGTGATGCTACTAGAACTGGTAGTGCTACCTTTGCAGCAGATGGTTCGGAACAAGATACACTAGCTGAATTCTTAGCTGCAAACTTCCCTATAGGTGGAAATACAGCTTTCAATATTGTGGAAACACCTCCAGAGGAAGATACAAGAATCCAAAACCTCAACTTCCGGGAAGATACAGTTTTAGATGTTCCTAGAGAACTAGTGTTTGGAACTCCCGACGCAGATATGTTAATTGGTGGAACAAATAACTTTGATGCTATCAGTGATATCGTCTTCACCGGTGCTGGAAATGATCAAGTAGATGTTCCCTTTGGTGGTAGTCGCGCTGGTGATAACCGTGTCTTCACAGGTAGCGGTATGGACATTATCTTTGTCGGAAATGGAGATAGAACCTTTGGTGGTAGTGGAAATGACGAAATAGACGCTACCGACGCTACCGGTTATCGTCTTTCCGGTGGTGCAGGAAATGATATCTTCTACCTGGGTGCAAATGGTCGCGCTTTAGGTGGTGACGGTGATGATATTTTCTATGTCCAAGAAGGTGGAAATAATATCCTTGCTGGTGGTGCTGGTGCTGACCAGTTCTGGATTTTAACTGATAATGCACCTAGTATAGCTAACACCATTGTTGATTTTGAAATGGGTGTTGATGTCTTAGGTATTGCAAATCAAAGTTTTGGTTTTGATGACCTGACCCTAACTGGTAATGACATTATGATTGGTGCAACAACTATCGCTACCTTGAATGGTGTTGATACCAGTGGTTTGACTGCTGCTAACTTTGCATTTGTGTAATATCAAAAAGCTAGATCCCCTACTTCTTAACGAGATCGGGGATCTGTAAATTTTTCAGATGCAGAGTAGTTTTGTTATGATATTGCGATAATTTTTTTGGCTACGCAATGTACAAAAGCTCTGCGACGATCTTTTAGGCTACCAGTTATTGATTTAATCTGAAATTGATTAAAGAACTCGTAAAAAACATCCTCAGGTTCTGGGTCTATTTCGCTGGCAGATTTATCCCCTTTAATGTAAGCTTTTAAAGCTGGGGATTCTTTCATTAAATTAATATCTACTTCTTTTTCATTGGAATAAATTATTTTCCACGCTCCTGTATCTATTATTTTATTGTAATGTGAGAAACAGTGTCGGAATTTTTCTGCCAACATTCCCTCATGTGCCATGTGAGCAATATGTACATAAACATTTCTCATGTCAGGAGAGTTGTGAATATTAGAGTCAATATGTCCACCTTGTTTCGTACCAACTAAAATATCTGCGTAACTTTCGTAGTCATAGTTTGTAGATTCTGACTTGACAACAATGTGTATCTCTTTTCCTATTTCACTGAGATATTTGATAGTTTCTGCATTTTTAGGAATAATTGTTTCATCAGTATTATTAACATTTTTTCCCACTGGATCAAGCAACACAACACGCTTGATTTTTGATATCAATACATTATCTAATTCATCACCCTGATCAAATTTTGATAAGGCATTGATTGCCAAGCTACAACCTCGACTGTGCGCCAAAATGAATACATTTTCATATTCATAGTTAATTTTTTTGAGATAAATTAAAAATTTCAGAATTAATCCTTGAGAAGCTTGTGAAAAATCATTGAAAGCTTCTACCGTCATTCCTCTAGCATCTGAATTTTCGGTATAATTGCTATGACTCCAGTTGATTTTTTCAATTACTTTTCCCATCTCATCTAATTTAGAAAGGAAATCATTAGCATTATCATCTAAGTCTTTCAATTTTATTGTTACTTTCAATTTGCGTAACAAGCCACTAGGCTCTGCTTCTAACCATTTCTTATTTAGATGTTCATTATTGTTTGTAGTAAAAGTAATATTACTATTGATTGTTAGGAGATTGATTTGCAAGACATCTACCGAATTGCTCGACAACTCTGCATCTGTGAATATCTTTTGAGGGTTTGATTGTGTTGTTCCACCGAAAACAACTAAAAGATTTTTTGTCATGTTCATGCTATTTATCCTGTAGTATTTATCTAATTTGTCATACCAGCCAAAAATTAGTTCAATACCTTACTTGGAAGATGAAAATGAGTTAATGACCCATAATAATTTCCGTTAGTAATTGAACTGTATCAGCGGTTATACATAACAAATTCTAGTCAATTAAATATTATATACTCAATATCAAAAACAATATACCATAACTCTTCCCAGATGTAAATGTATAGCTGTAGCCAAAATAATTAGGATATTAGATCATCTTTATTTGTAGGGTTTTAGCAGTGCTAATTATATAATTATATTTTTTTACCTCCTAATCTTGGTGGCTGTGGGTATATGATTGTTGTACCAATTCATAATAATTTTTTGTCTCACGCAAAGTCCCAGAGTGTGAGATTGAAGATAATTGATGTTTGCAGCGGGAATTGTTTAAATTTTAAGTTATGTACAAAAATATGGATTTTTGTCACACTACCAGTATTTACGGAAAGTTTCGATAATAATGTATGTGTTATTGTAGGTAGATTAAAGAATCTCCTCTTTTTCAAAACCAAAGAGAAAATAAAGAGAAAATAAAATTATGACATTATCAGGTGGAATTGCAGCTTACAGAAATAGCTGGAAAAGAGATTGTTTTAGTATATCTGACAAAAAAATAGATTTACAAATTGATCATGATTTTTGGTCACGCACAGTAGTTATGAAAAACACCGGCTGGGTTGTTGGTAATGTCAGAGTCAAAAATACAGGTAATATTTTCCTCCGAGATGTAAAAGTCTATATTGATCTTGATGATGATTCTATGGGGTTTGATGTTCACTTATGTGATGCCAATGGTAATATCATAGACTCTGGTACTGATACACCTTGTTTTAGTTTTGGTGATCTTGCACCAGGAATTAGTTCTACTCAAAAAAGTTATTGGTGGATAGTTAAACCCCGTTTTCCTGAATTTGAAGGTTCAGAAGAAAAAAGCGTTAGTTTTAACCTTTACCCAACTTTCATCGCTGATTTCAAACAGCAAGGTCAACCTTTCCAAAGTACAGCACAAATGGAAAAAGCTTAGGATTCTAAAATAGAAACTAGCTTCAATCTTAGGGAGCATTCCAAATGTGTAAGTTTATTTTTATCTGAGCTTATAAAGTATATCAGGTATGAAATAAATGAACCACGAAGATGCGAAGATCATGAAGAAAGAAGTCTAAAGAGGTTTTCTGATTATGATTTTCTGTTTTTGTCAATTTGGAATTCTCCCAAATTTTAGGTGTGAAGAATTAAGATACATGAAAGCTGATGGCTTATTTTGTTACCTCACTACCCTGTATTTTTTCATTCTTTAATCATTTATTAATTATTTCTTAAATTAATTGCTATAAGTTTTTATTGGTAGCTAGAGTTTGATTCTTTAGTAACTACCATTTAACCACTAACTAAAAACATACAAATGACGTACCCCATTCAACTTAAAAATATTGGCACTGTAAACTTAAATGGTGCAGAAATTTCTGACTTTGACCCCAAAAGTAACCGCTTATTTGTAACTGGAGAATTAAACGATCAACCTATTTTACAAATTGTTGATGTTTCTAATCCCAATAATCCCACCGCAGTTGATCCAATTAACCTTTCTAGTTTTGGTGGAGGAATTCAAAGTGTAGCTGTTAGACCAGGAACAGGAACAGAAAATAGTATTGTTGCTGTTGCTATTTCTGCCAATGATATTACAGATCCTGGTAAAGTAGTTTTCTTTGATGCTGCTACTCTCACCCAACTTGCAGAAGTGACAGTAGGTGCTTTACCTGATATGATTACCTTCACTCCTGATGGTAGTAAATTACTTGTTGCTAACGAAGGAGAACCCAACGAAGATTATACAATTGATCCAGAAGGTTCAGTTAGTATTATTGATGTTTCTGGGGAAATTGCCAGTTTAAATAATAGTAACGTCACCACCGCTGACTTCACGGCTTTTAATGATCAGCTAGATGAATTAAGAGCGGATGGAGTGAGAATTTTTGGACCTAATGCTAGTGTTGCACAAGATTTAGAACCAGAATATATTGCAGTTTCACCTGATAATCAAACTGCTTTTATCACACTCCAAGAAAATAACGCTGTTGCAGTTCTAGATATTGCGAATGGAACTATTACCGATGTTTTACCTTTAGGTTTTAAAAACCATAGTTTAGCAGGAAATGGTCTAGATGCAAGTGATAGAGACGATACTATCAATATCCAAAATTGGCCTATTTTCGGGATGTATCAACCCGATGGAATAGAGTCTTTCCAAGTTGATGGCAATACTTATTATATCACTGCCAATGAAGGAGATGCTCGCATCCGTCCCACCGATGATAACATTTTACCTGCTCCGAATGACGGCGAAGGTGATATTTTCAATGAAGAATCAAGAATTAGGGATTTAATTTTAGATCCTACCGCTTTTCCCAATGCAGAGGAATTACAAGCTAATGAAAATTTAGGTCGTTTAACTGTTACTAATACCCTGGGAGATACAGACGGAGACGGAGATTTCGATCAGCTTTATGCTTACGGCGCTCGTTCTTTCACCATTTGGGATGAAGAAGGTCAATTTGTTTATGATAGTGGTGATCAAATAGGCCAAATTACCTCTTTACTTACACCTGATTTATTCAACGCTAATGATGGTTCTACTGATGAATTTGATGCTCGTTCTGACAATAAAGGTGCAGAACCAGAAAGTGTAGAAATCGGTATTATTGATGGTGTCACCTATGGATTTATCGGTTTAGAACGTGCTGGTGGTGGAGTATTAGTTTATGACCTCAGTAATCCCACAGCACCGGAATTTATTCAGTACATTAGAACGGAAGGTGATGTTAGTCCTGAAGGTTTAAAATTCATTGCTGCTGCTGATAGTCCTAATAGTAAACCCTTGTTAGCAGTTGCTAATGAATTTAGTGAAACTGTGAGTTTATATGAAATCAATCCCCGACCAAAATTAACAACTTATCAATTTGATAATTTACCATCTTTAGGAGTTAGTGCAACAGGTCAAGAATTTTCTTTGGGTGGGTTTTCAGGATTGTATTTTACCGGAGTTGCAGCAAACGGAAATCTCACTTTTGTTACCCATCCAGATCGTGGTCCAAATGGTGATAATTCTGATGCGGGTAGACCATTTCCTTTACCTGATTTTCAACCAGAAATAGTTAAGTTTGAACTCAATCAAAACAGTGGTGAAATTACCATTACTGATAGAATAGAACTATTCCGTGCAGATGGAACAACACCTTTAACTGGACTTCCTAATTTACAACCAGGAGATCCAGGAACAGGTTACACTGATGAATTTGGCATTGATGCTTTAGGAAATGCAGTTGCTAATGATCCTTTTGGTGCAGATTTAGAAGGAATTGTTGTAGCACCAAATGGTGATTACTGGATGGTGGATGAATACCGTCCAGCTATTTATCACTTCAACGATGATGGGGTTTTAATTAACAGATTTATCCCCATTGGAACTGCTACAGCAGATGGTCAAGCAGCAGGAACTTTTGGGACTGAAGTATTACCAGAAGTTTATGCTCAACGTCGTGGTAATCGTGGTTTTGAAGCTGTAGCTTTAGAAGGTAATAAGCTCTATGCTTTCATTCAAAGTGCGATTGATAATCCTGATAATTCGGGAGATACTACTTCTAGAAATTCCCGCAATTTAAGAATTGTAGAATTAGATGTTGTTTCTGGACAGGTAACTGGTGAATATCTCTATTTGTTAGATGATATTACAGGTAGTGGCAGTGCTAGAACTGATAAAATCGGTGATGCAGTTTCTTTAGGTAATGGTAAATTTGCTGTGATCGAAAGAGATGATAGAAGTGATATTACTTCTAATAAACTCATCTATGAAATTGATTTAGCAGCAGCTACTAATATCCATAATTCTGTTAATTTTAATGTAACAGTAAATAAAACCATTGAACAGTTAACTGAGGCAGAATTAGCTGCCGCTGGTATTAACCCAGTTAGTAAAACTTTACTGGTAAATGCAGCGGAAATTGGTTACACAGGAGTTGAAAAATTAGAAGGCTTGGCTTTAGTTGCACCTAACACTTTAGCAATTCTCAATGATAATGACTTCAACATTATTGGTAGTGATAATAATGCTGATGGTTCAGTTACCATTAACTTCTCAGAAACACCAATTCCTGAACAGTTGGGAATTATTGAATTACCCTATAACATTGCTGCAATAAATGAACCACCAGAATTAGTTTTTGGTACTCCTAATGCAGATACTTTAATTGCAGGTGTCTCAGTCAACGGAGTTGTCAAGTTCGACGGTATTCAAGATACTGTGTTTACTGGTGCTGGAAACGATGAAGTAGATGTTCTTTTTGGTGGTAGTCTTGCTGGTGATAACCGTGTCTTTACTGGTAGTGGTGAAGATATGATTGATGTAGGAAATGGCGATCGCTCCTTTGGTGGTAGTGGAAACGATGAAATAGACGCTACCGATGCTATGGGTTATCGCATTTCCGGTGGTACAGGAAATGATACCTTATACCTGGGTACTGAAGGCCGCGCTTTAGGTGGTGAGGGTGATGATATTTTCTACGTTCAAGAAGGTGGAAATAATATCATTGCTGGTGGTGCAGGTATGGATCAGTTCTGGATCGTCAACGGTGATTTACCAATGGAAGCTAACACCATTGTTGACTTTGAAATGGGTACAGATGTCTTGGGTATTGGTGGTCAAGGTGATAATTTCGACTTTAATGGTCTAAGTTTCAGTGGTAATACTATTGCAATTGGTGGTCAAATTATTGCCATTCTCAATAATGTAGATACCAGCAATTTAACTGCTGCTGATTTCGCTTTCATTTAGAAATTTGCATTTTGGAGGAAAAGGTACAGAAAATAACCATTCTGTATTCTTTTTCTCTATTTTGTTTTTCTCATCCTCAGAAAATTAAATTTTCATAAAAAGTGATGTTATCAAATACATCATTTGTCATTTGATCGGAGAAAGTAGTGATTTTCTTAACAATTTGATAAACTTTTAATAATTATTAATTAATTCAGATATGAGATTTATATTATTTATACTCTTTACAGGAAAGGGGGAAGCTTATCAGTGTATAAATAAAATAAAAATTGCATTTTGATGATTTTTGCTGGCTTTGGTATCAAATTCCGTTGATAACAAAACACATATCTGGACTGAGTGTATATTGTCAGACATTTACAACTGTGAAAAAAATATCTGATTAATGTATCATATGTACTTATTGAAAAACTTACTTAGGTAAAAACACAATCATGACTATTAATGGTACTCCTGATAACGATGACTTGTTTGTAATCCAAGAGAATGAGGATGTTTTTGGCTTTGAGGGTGATGACACCTTAGATGCTAGTGGTGGTTTAGGTAATAACACCCTTAATGGTGGTGTTGGTAATGATGAACTGTTCGCTAACCAAAACGATAGTTTATTAGGTGGTGCTGGTGAAGATGATCTCTATGCAGTAGGGATTGGTGGAAATAATACCCTTAATGGTGGGGACGATAGCGATCGCCTGTTTGCTGTTGAAGGTGATAATAACACTCTGATTGGTGCTACTGGAAATGATGAGCTTTATATCATAGAAGGTAGCTTTAATGTCCTCAGAGGGGGAAGTGATCATGATTTCCTCCGCACATCCAGCATCACAGGAGACAACACTCTCAGAGGTGGAGAAGGTGATGATACCTTGGTTGGATATTTAGCCAGCGATCAGTTATTTGGCGATGATGGCGATGATTATTTATACGCTGGTAAACAAGGTACGGAAATGAGAGGCGGTGCTGGTTTAGACCGCTTTTATTTTGGCAATGGTGAAATTCCTGATGTACCAGCAGTTGTTAATGATTTTACCCAAGGTGATGACAAAGTTGTCATTGCAGGTATTCCCCAAGTGCAAACTTTTGAAGACATCATCCTAGAACAAGATGGTAACGATACACTCGTTAAAGTTCTCATAGATGAAGTTGAAGTCACATTTGGTATTTTAAGAGGTATCACAGCAGCAGACCTAACACCAGCAGACTTTGATTTTCTTGTTCCAGTTTTCTCCATCACTCAAGCATCAGCAGAAGAAGGAAATACCATTACCTTCACCGTTACCCGCACTGGTGATTTTTTAAATGAACAAACTGTAACGGTTTCCACATCTATTGAAGATGGAGATACAGCGACTGAAGGTGACTTTACTGCAACTTCCCAAACCTTAACATTTGCACAGGGAGAAACCAGCAAACTCTTTACTGTACAAACTACTGAAGATGCTTTATTTGAAGGTGATGAAACCTTTACTGTCAGTTTAACTGAAGCTACTGGTGGAGCAATTATTGATGAGACTCAAAGTACAGTTCAGGGTACAATCAACAACGATGATCCAGCGCCCATCTTTAGCATTGCGGCTGCCGAAGCATTAGAAGGTGAAGATATTGTCTTTACTGTCACCAGAACCGGAGATGCTCAATCTCACCAAACAGTAACGGTTTCCACATCTATTGAAGATGGAGATACAGCGACTGAAGGTGACTTGACTACAATTTCTGAAACCCTCACATTTGCAGAGGGAGAAACCACCCAAATCTTCACTGTCCAAACTACCGAAGATGCTTTATTTGAAGGTGATGAAACCTTTACTGTGAGTTTAACTGAAGCTACTGGTGGAGCAATTATTGATGAGACTCAAAGTACAGTTCAGGGTACTATCATTAATGATGATCCAGCACCCATCTTTAGCATTGCTGCTGCCGAAGCATTAGAAGGTGAAGATATTGTCTTTACTGTCACCAGAACCGGAGATGCTCAATCTCACCAAACAGTAACGGTTTCCACATCTATTGAAGATGGAGATACAGCGACTGAAGGTGACTTTACTACAATTTCTGAAACCCTCACATTTGCAGAGGGAGAAACCACCCAAATCTTCACTGTCCAAACTATTCAAGATGCTGTCGTAGAAGACAATGAGACCTTTACTGTCAGTTTAACTGAAGCTACTGGTGGAGCAATTATTAGTGACACGAATGGTACATCTCAAGGAACTATCACTGATGATGATACACCTGCTGTATTTAGTATTGCCGCAGCAGAAGCAGAAGAAGGAAACGACATTATTTTTACAGTTACTCGTTCCAGAGATAACTTGACTGCTCAAACAGTAACGGTTTCCACATCCATAGCAGATGGGGATACAGCTAATGAGGATGACTTTACATCCAAAACAGAAATTCTCACCTTTGCAGAGGGAGAAACCGAAAAAACCTTTACTGTAGAAACAACAGAAGATAACATCTTTGAAGGTGATGAAACCTTTACTGTGAGTTTAACTGAAGCTACTGGTGGAGCAATTATTGATGAGACTCAAAGTACAGTTCAGGGTACAATCAACAACGATGATCCAGCGCCCATCTTTAGCATTGCTGCTGCCGAAGCATTAGAAGGTGAAGATATTGTCTTTACTGTCACCAGAACCGGAGATGCTCAATCTCACCAAACAGTAACGGTTTCCACATCTATTGAAGATGGAGATACAGCGACTGAAGGTGACTTTACTACAATTTCTGAAACCCTCACATTTGCAGAGGGAGAAACCAGCAAACTCTTTACTGTACAAACTACCGAAGATGCTTTATTTGAAGGTGATGAAACCTTTACTGTGAGTTTAACTGAAGCTACTGGTGGAGCAATTATTGATGAGACTCAAAGTACAGTTCAGGGTACTATCATTAATGATGATGTAGAAATAGAGTCAGTATTTGCGATCGCATCAGCAACAGCAACAGAAGGAAATAACCTAGTTTTCACAGTCACCCGTACAGGAGACACAACCACCGCACAAGAAGTGGAAGTATCCACATCCATAGAAGATGGAGATACAGCTAGTGAAAACGACTTCATACCCAAAACCGAAACCCTCACATTTGCAGAGGGAGAAACCGAGAAAACCTTTACCGTTGCATCCAGAGAAGATTTCTTTGTAGAACAAGATGAAAAATTCACCGTCAGCTTAAACAGTGCTACCAACGGTGCAACTATTAGTTCTACCAACGGTACAACCCAAGGAACAATCAATGATGATGACGTACCATTTAGTTTCAATAACAACGTCTTCACCATCAAAGGAATAGCTGAATTTGTTGCACTCAGAGCCACTCTTATCTCTAGTAGCTCTAGTGTAGTGAATGAATTGGGAGTATTTTTAGTTGATGACGAAGAAGGTAGAATTAATGGTGTAAGACGTGGAGAAGCTGGTTATAGTGAATTAGCTTTAGAACGTGCCAGATTCCAAGGTAGAGGAATTTTCTCGGCGCTGACAAATCTTCCCAATAGATTCAGAACTGAAATTGAAACTGAAAGTCTGACAAGATTACTAGGATTTAATTCTGGTCAACACTTAGAATTCTTCTTAGTCAATAACGGTACAATTGATGATTTCCGGGCTGGTAGTATTTCCAGTAGCAGCATTATCTTTGCGGAATCTTTTACCCAAGTCATTGAAGAAGAGAGTGGCTTCAGAATTTCCTGGAGAGAAAGTAGCACAACTACAGAATTCAATTCTTTAGTAATTAGATTCGAGTCAGTAGTTGAGTTAACCCAAGAAGAACAATTTATCACTGAAATTACCCAATACCAAGGAACTAACCAAGGGGAATGTATTGATTTCAGTGGATATGAAGGTACAAGATTCAGAGCAGATTTTTCTGTATTCCGGGAAGCTGCATTTAACAACGAAGTTTACTTCTACAGAGTAAATGATTTCACAGGTTCATTAGGAACTTTAGAAGCAACATCTGCAAATCGAACTACTTACATCCAAGAAGTAATTAACTCTAGGTTGGTCACAGATATAGATGGTGAACTCATCAGATTTGCTGTTGATAACCAAGGTGAATTTAGAGACAGTGCCATCATTGAAGGTGGTTCAATTATCGCTCCCATGATTATTATCAATGGTAGTTTATCTCAGTTAACTGATAGCAATACCAACAATGATCCGAGAGTTTATTTCCCATTCCTGGGATTAAATTCTGATGGTGCAGATCACATTAGAATGTTAGGTGATAACATCTTTGGTTTTGAAGATTTACCTGGTGGTGGTGATAGAGATTTTAATGATGTGATTACTAAGTTTACATTCACTGAGATTGTGTAATTGATTCGTAGGTTGGGTTGACGTAAGGAAACCCAACATCAAGAAATAATAATCCGCCAGGGAATTAATTCTCAGTTTCATAACCGCCAGGGAATTAATTCCCAGTCTCATAACAAAAGTCGGCTTCAGCCGACTATAATATTTTGATTTTTATGGTGGGTTTGTGATTAATTATGTAGGTTGGTTTTACGTAAGGAAACCCAACATCAACCAATAATAATAAATGTGTTGGGTTGCATTTCATTTAACCAAACTTACAAACCATAAAAAATATTCCTAATTCAAGCTATAAATCAGCCATTATCAAAATCTTCTGAAACAGATTCTAGATCATCTGAAGCCTTTAAAAGTTCATCCCAACTATCTGGAGAATTACCACTTGCAAGCATTTTAGTAAAGATGTTGTATGGATCTGTTTTTGCTCCCTCTTTCCTAAGCGAATTTTCATCATTTATCCAAGCATAAATAATTACTTTTTCCGTACTGCTATAACGAAAGAATAAGCGAAATCTTCTATTAAATTTAGCTCGAAACCAATGCTTTTTATCTATTCCTAATGTTTTACCTTGCCTAAATTCTGGTGCGCTAGGATCTTCAGGTATTCTCCTAAAAATAAGCTCATTAATGTTGTTGAGAAACTTTGTAGCTGGATGTTGCTGATATCCTTCAGGATCTTTTTGTTTAAGTTCCTCAACCTGAATAATTAATCTTTGATATTTTTCACGGCAGGATGAATTTTTAATGTCCACCCATTAACATTCATACAAACATGAAATCCTCTGGTAATTCTTCATCCAGATTAGTTTCCATTCCTTCTGTAAGCATAGATGCACGACGATACATATCTTCTGTAAGTGGTTCAATATTGCTGGGATTTTTCTTGATATCTCTATTAAGGAAATCTAAGAACGCCTTAACAAAATAATGCTTTGTCATAGTTGGTGATAATATTCTATTCATTCCTAGTGTTTCTCCTTTTTTGTGATAAACAACTATGTACTTGGGGGAACGTTTTACCGCAGTTCGAGAAGCGAGTATATTTTTGCGAACTCTCAGTTTCATGATTCTTTTTATTCAAGAAACTTTTGAAGATCATCTCTATTGGACCACTTTATTACATCAGATACGCGATTTAACAAAGTGATATTATTTTTAGTCCACAAATTTATACTATCGTCAACTAATGAAATAAAGTTATATTTACTGTCCTTTAAATAACTAATCTCAGACCAAGTAGTAAAAACTTTATCTACTCTTATACTCGCCGTTCGGCGAAGAGGGGTACTAAGTGTATTAATTAAAGTAATTCCATGAGGACGATGGACGCAAAAATCTACAGTTCTAGTAGTTCCAGACATTCCTATAAATTTTTTGTCTCTTTCAACGGTTAAATTCTTCTTATTTAAAAACTCTGTTACTTCTTCGGTAATAGGCTCAAAAGTTGGTACTTTTAATTTACTATTAGTATCAGCAATTCTAATTATTGCTTGAGATAAACGAAGAACTGCATCGGCTAAATTATCATCTTTTTTTAAACGAGTAATTAGCATCCCATTAAATTGCTCAACTCCATGAGTAATAACTATATCTTTAATAATTATTTCTTGGTTTCTTGATAGACTATAAGCAGCAGTTTGTAAATAAAGCCAGCCAAAAGTTTCACCTAAATCTGTTAATACGTAGGATTCTTCTTTCTCTTTTAAAAATAAATCTATCACACTACCATCAGGAAGAATAAAAGGAGTAGATATTTGGATAAATTCATTCACGGGTGAGCAAGCAAATAACCCTCCAATGGATTGATTAATTTTTTCACAAATATTGAGTGTCATAAATCTAATGCTAATACTTGTGGTTTTTGCATGGTCCCATTATGTGTTATTTTCGATTCCAAACAAAACTGCTCCCACACTCCTATTGGATCATTGGCTAAAGCAGTAATATCATCTGGAACGTAAGCTTTTCTATCTCCAATAAATCTATCATTAAAATAGTCATTAACCCAACGATGCTTATGCTTTCTCCCTATTTTTACACGATCAGGATTCTCATGGTCTTCACCCAAATCTAACCCGTATATTCTCTTACCAAAATCAAGATGAATAATTGCGTAACTAAGCTTATTGGCAAAAGAGTTATACCAACCCTTAATGATAAGTGGATAACATTCATCTGATACGATTTTAACGCGAAATTCAAAAGCAGGGGGGTTTCTTTTATTTTTATCCCATATAATATCACCCTCAACAGATTTATTAGGGTCTAATATAAGTTTTTCAAACTTTTCCTGACTTAACATTACGTAACAAATCTGTTTTTTGCATAATAGATAAAAATATCATACTTAGAAGCGATAGTATAGCTGTAGCCAGGATCATTAGGACATGATTAGTCCTTAAAACCTAAAAATAACAAGAGTTTTACTCTTGCTTATTCCCTATTGCCCCTTGTCTTATACTATACAATCATTTTTTTATATTTTGCAGCAAAAGCATAAGCAATTTATGCAAATTAACATTCAACAAAAAAATAAAAGGTGGGTTAAACTTTCGCCAACCCACCCCAAAAAACTCTCTGCGTCTCTGCGTGAGAAAACCTAACCCAAAACGAAATTCACCAACTTACCAGGAACAACAATTACCTTCTTAACTTCCTTCCCTTCAATATAACGCTTCGCCACCTCAGACTCCCGCGCATACTTCTCCAACTCAACCTTATCTAACTGCGAAGGAACTTGAATAGAACCGCGAGTTTTACCCATAATTTGAATTACCAAAGTAATCTCATCAGCTATCAAAGCCGCAGGATCAAAACTCGGCCAAACTTGTGTATGTACCGTCCCCTTATTCCCCAACAAATGCCATAATTCATCAGCAATATGGGGCGCAAAAGGCGCTAACATAATCACCAAAGTTTGAATACCTTCCGCATAAATTGGCGAATTATTACACTTAGCATCAGTCAACGCATTACTTAACTTCATCAACTCCGAAATAGCAGTATTAAATTGATATTCTTCCTGCACATCTTCCGTAATTGCTTGAATCGCTAAATGAATCGCTCTCCTAACATCCTTTTCCTCTTTACTTAACTTCTCCAAATCAGCTTTTTGCTTACAAACTCCCGCCGCAGCGTAATCAGTAACCAAACGCCAAACCCGATTTAAAAATCTAAATTGCCCCTCAACATCAGCTTCATCCCATTCCAAATCTTTCTCTGGAGGTGCTTTAAACAAAATGAACATCCGCGCCGTATCAATGCCATATTTATTAATCACATCTTCCGGTGCTACACCATTTCCTTTTGATTTAGACATGGTAGCATAAACCTTTTCTAAAGGTTCTCCAGTTTGCGGATCAACAGGATTATTTGCATCAACTAAATTTGAAGGAATCCATTTATCCTTACCGCTTTTTTTCGGATTCATGTATGTTAACCCCTGTACCATTCCCTGCGTTAATAACTTTTGAAATGGTTCATCAAAATTCAACAAACCTCTATCTCTTAACACCTTGGTAAAGAAACGAGAATACAACAAATGTAAAATCGCGTGTTCAATACCGCCCACATATTGATCAACCGGCATCCAATCATTTACCCTACCACAATCAAAAATTTTCTCTGCATTTGTGGCATCAGTAAACCGCAAGAAATACCAAGAAGAATCAATAAAAGTGTCCATTGTGTCGGTTTCTCTTTTTGCTGGAGTACCGCAACTTGGACAAGGAACATTTACCCAACTTTCTAATTGTCCTAAAGGTGAACCACCACGTCCACTTAATTCAATTTCTTCTGGCAATTGTACAGGTAAATCTTTTTCTGGTACGGGTACAATTCCACATTCAGGACAATGAATTACAGGGATAGGTGCGCCCCAATAACGTTGACGAGAAATTAGCCAATCTCGCAAGCGATATTGTACCCTTTCTTTACCAAAACCTTGTTTTTCTGCATATTCAGTAATTGCCTTTTTCCCATCTACTGAATTTATGCCATTAAACTCACCAGAATTAACTAAAATTCCCGGTTCTGTATAGGCAGATTTGATATTTTCATCTGCGCCAATTTCGGGAACAATGACAACTTTAACCGCTAAATTCTGTTCCTTTGCAAATTTGAAATCTCGCACATCATGAGCAGGTACACCCATCACCGCACCTGTACCATATTCATAAAGTACATAATCTGCAATCCAAATGGGTACTTCTTCCCCGGTGAAGGGGTTGATAGCTTTCCCCCCGGTGGGTATACCCCGTTTTGGTTTGTCTTCTGCGGTTCTTTCTAATTCGCTTTGGTTGGTAACTTCTTTGATAAAAGCCTCTACAGCCGCTTTTTGGTCTGAAGTGGTGACAACTTGAGTTAAAGGGTGTTCTGGGGCTAATACAACGTAGCTCACGCCATAAACGGTGTCGGGACGGGTGGTATAAACGGCGATTTTTTCATCTAAACCGACTATGGGAAATTCTAAATATGCACCAGTGGATTTACCTATCCAGTTAGCTTGCATTACTTTAACTCGTTCTGGCCAACCGGGTAATTTATCCAAATCATTTAATAATTCTTCGGCATAATCGGTAATCTTTAAAAACCACTGCCGCAATAATTTACGTTCTACTATTGCTCCACTACGCCACGAACGTCCTTCACTGTCTACCTGTTCGTTAGCTAGTACGGTTTGATCAATGGGGTCCCAATTTACAGCCGCTTCTTTTTGATAAGCTAGACCCGCTTCTAAAAATTGTAGAAAAATCCACTGTGTCCACTTATAATAATCAGGGGAACAGGTAGCTAATTCTGCAT